>DATEKZ010000789.1:0-4222 GCA_035277185.1 Verrucomicrobiia bacterium | reverse complement strand
GCGGACTTCAATTCCAATTCACTCCGGCGCCCGATCAGGGCGGCCTCAAGTTCGGCCTTGGCGGTGTTGATGGTTTTGCCGGCGGCGGGGCGATCTTCCTTCGACAACGTGCCGAGCCGTTTCATCAGCGCGGTGAATTTTCCGTGCGGCCCGATCCAGGCGCCCTTGGCGTGTTCGAGCGCGGCGAGGTCGGCGGCGGCCTTCAAGTCCGCGAGCGCGGCCTGCTTGAGCGGTTCGATGTCGTCGAGTAGTGCCATGAACAAAACGGGCGACCCATCAAAGGTCGCCCGCACAATTTAGAATTGAAAATTGAAAATTGAAAATTGAAAATTGCCGTCAGGCCCTGGCGGCTTTCGTCTTCAACGCATCCCGGGCGACTTTGACCAGTTCCGTGAATGCAGCGCTGTCCTGCGCGGCGATGTCCGCGAGGACTTTGCGGTCGAGCGTGCACTTCGCGGCTTTCAGGCCCTCCATGAACCGGCTGTAGGTGGTGCCGGCGGCGCGGGCCGCGGCGTTGATGCGGATTTGCCAGAGTGCGCGGAAATTGCGCTTCTTGGTCTTGCGATCGCGGAAGGCGTATTGACGTCCATGATCGAGCGCATCGGCGGCGTAGCGATAAAGCTTGGAGCGGCGCATCCGGAAGCCCTTGGCGGCTTTGATCGTGCGGATGCGGCGTTTGCGGGAGGCGGGGGCGTTAGTGACGCGCATTGCTTAGTGGATGGCTGAGGGTTGAGAGTTGAGAGTTGAGGGAAAGGGTTTAGTGGCTGAAAGGGAGATTTTGGGTGATTCGGTAGGCGTCCGTTTTATCGACGACGACCCTCCGGCCCAGGCTGCGACGGCGTTTCGGATTTTTGGTCTGGAGCAGGTGTCGGCGGCCGGCGCGCGGGCGCAGCACCTTGCCGCGGGCGGTGATCTTGAACCGCTTGGCGACGGATTTTTTGGTCTTAATGCCTTTGGGGCGACGCATAAATGTTCGATCTTCTCTCGAAAAAGAGCGCGCAATATAGGAAAAGGCACCGCTGGACGCAAGCGGTATTTTGCCGACACATTCTTGAAAGAAACTCCCCGGATGTTCCGTTCTGTCCTTGTAATGTGAGAGTTTGTGTGTTGACATGACGCCGCCAAACGATGGTTTGATCGCCCAACAGCTTGTGACCCGTAAAACGCATCAGTCTTGGTGTCTCTGCGCGGTCTTTTGCTGTCTATTTGGGGTTTTCCGGGGAGCGGCCCAGGTTCCTTACCTCACCGACTTTGAAGGCGGCATCGGACCGGAGTGGTCCTTGTCGAACCTCGAGACCTCCGCAACGAACAGCTTTACCAGATTCACGGGCCGGTTCAGCAATGAGGCGCAGACCCTCACGTTGACCAACCTCGCGCCCGGCCAATCCTACACCGTCACGTTCGACCTGTTCATCATTGATTCCTGGGACGGCGGCGGCGAACCGAGCGGGGACTTTTTCGACGTTCGTGTTTATGGCAACCTGATTTTCCATCATACCTTCAACCAGTTTGGCGGCGCGCAGACGTATCCGGCAGCGCCGGACGTGGGGCCGGCGCCACTCGGGTTTAGCGGCGGCTTTAATGACTCCATTTTTCGCGCTCTCGAGGTTTCGTTCATCGCAACGAACGCCACCACCACCATCGCGTTTCAGGGCCAGAATCTTCAGTCGGTCGCCGACGAATCCTGGGGAATAGACAACGTCCAGGCACAGCTCACTTCCGCGCTGCCGCCGACCCTGATCCAAAGCACCACGCTGCCGGCGGCGGGTTCTACCAACGCCATGGCCTTGGACCGTTTTGCGATCACGGCCTCGCGGGATTTGCTGGCCGGCTCGGCGACCAACGCCAGCAGCTATGTTCTGCGCGAAGGTGGAGTGAACGGGACCCTGGGCGACGGGGACGACAATCTCTACGCACTGGTGCCGGCTTTCGCCGGCGGGAAGACCGCCAGCTTCACCTTCAACAACTCCCCGCTGCAACCGGGCAATTACCGGCTCGAAACGAAAACGAACCTGCTCGATAAGAACAGCTTCAGCGTCAGCGCATTTTCGCGTCAGTTTGTCATCACGAACCCGATTTACGGCAGGATCGAAAGCACCAGCAACGACACGCTCCCGCTGGCGACGCCTTTGCCCATAACGGAAACTCCACCGGCCAGCGGGTTTTTCACCGCGCTCGGCCTCGGCACGTTCAGCGCAATCGGCGAGGTGGATTACTGGCGGTTCGACGCGGAGGCGGGCGATTCCGTGACGATTCGACTGGAAGCGGACGCGGTGGGCGTTTATCCACAACTGTATCTTCAGAATGCCGGCGGGCAGAATCAGATCACTGCCGGCGGCGACTTTGCCGGCGTCGTGCAGATTCAAAACTATCGCATCAATTCGCCCGGGACCTATTACCTCCGGGTGTTCAGCAACAACGGCACGGCCCGGTACCAGGTGCGTGTCGATCAGGCGCGCAATCTTCAGCTCGAAACGGAGGCAAACGACGTTCAAGGCACTGCGAACGCGCTGGACATCACGGCTTCCGCCGGCGCCTACCAGGCCAAAGTGGCCGGCGCGCTGGTGAGCAGCGACGCGGCCGGAGATTATTTTCGCATCGGGACCTTGAACCCCGGCAACGCCATCAGCGCGAACCTCCTCCTGCCGGGCAGCAGCACCCTGGCCGTCACGAACGTGACGCTGACGGTGGAGTTGCAGGGCAACGGCGTTGCGCTGGCGACGAATACGACCGGCTCGCTCAATTATACGGTGGTTTCAAACGGCGTTCATTACGTGCGCCTCCAGAGCCCGGCCCACCTGAACCTGCGCGCTCAATATCTCCTGAGCGTCAACATTACCGACGGCATTGCGCCGCTGATCACCTCCCTGACCTTCCCGTCGGAGGGCGGCGTGACGTCGAACATTGTTGACCGCGTCACCCTCGGCTTCAGCGAGGACGTCGAAGCCGCGTTCAATGGTCTGAACCGCTCGATCCGGACGTTCGGCACGAACGCCTATCTGATCACAGACACGGCCGTCAACTGGTCGGCCGCGGAGGCGCAGGCGCAAAGTCTCGGCGGCCATTTGGTGACGATCAACAGTTCCCCGGAAAATGCATTCATCCGTGATACCTACAGTCCGTTCGGCACTCTGTGGACCGGATTCACCGACCAGGCGGTCGAGGGAACGTTCGCATGGATCAGTGGCGAGTCGGTGACGTTCACCAATTGGAATCCGGGCGAACCCAACAATGGGGGAGGCGGCGGCAACGAAGATTTCACCAGCTTTTTGACCTCCGGCTTCTGGAACGACGCGGACGGGGGCAACAACTATCGCGGCGTTATCGAAGTTCCCGGAACCGATTCGGATGGCGACGGCCTGCCCAACGCGGTCGATCCGTATCCGACCGATCCGTTGAACGCATTCGACCTGCGCGCCGCCGGAATTGACGGATCGTTCGACACGCCCGACGACCCGATCTATCACTTCGCCAGTTACGGGTACAACGGCGGCCTTTCCGCTTCCCTCAGAGTCGTGGACGGTCCGCTGCAGCCGGGCAATTACCGTTTCACGATCACCGCGTCCCTTCGAGACCGGGCCGGCAATGCGTTGTCAGCGCCCTTCGTCCGATTCTTCACGGTTTCAGGCGTGAGCGGTTTCACGGTGGAAAATCGGAACAACGGCAGTTTTGCCGGCGCTACCTCGTTGAGCGTGTCGCCCACCAATTCGTCCGATGGTTCCTTTACCGGCGCGGGGAGCGTTCCCGTGGGATCGAACCCCTATTTCGTGTTGACCGGGTTGCTCAACGCCGACGCGCACCTCGATTTGATCACGGCCAACAATGGCAGCGACAATGTGAGCGTGCTGCTGGGCAATGGCGACGGGACCTTCCACCCGGCCACGAACTTTGCGGCAGGCAACGGCCCGATTGCGCTGGCGCTGGGCGCTGTCAACAACGACGCCAACGCGGACCTGGTTGTGGCCAACAACGCCGCCGGCAGCGTCAGCGTGTTGTTGGGTAATGGCAGTGGAACCTTCGGAGTGTCCACCAACTTCAGTGTGGGAAGCGGCCCGCGGTCGGTGAAGCTGGGCGATTTCAACGGCGACGCAAAGCTCGACTTTGTGACGGCGAACTCGGGGAGCGCGAACGTGAGCGTGGCGCTGGGGAACGGCGACGGAAGTTTTGGGCCGCGAACGAACTTTGCCGCCGCCAGTGGACCGTATGGTGTCGCCGTCGCCGA
>DATEKZ010000788.1:0-5858 GCA_035277185.1 Verrucomicrobiia bacterium | reverse complement strand
GTGACCGTCTTTCCCGGCGAGCGCGACAAGGCGGTGGCGTCGCTCCAGCAGTTGGGCGCGGAGGTGGTGGCCGAGGACAGCACGCCTTTCGGCCCCGTGCTTACCGTCAAACCCCACCCGGACACTCTCGTCGCGCTGGCGCAGTTGGCCGAAGTGCAGCGCATCGAGTATGCCAACCCGCGCGCCCTGCTGAACGATTTGACCCGGGTGCGCGTGGGGGTCTCGACGGACACCGTGGTGACCAACAACTATCTGGATCTCACGGGCTCGAATGTTGTGGTCAACATCAACGACAGCGGTGTGGATGCTACGCATCCCGCCTTGGAGCTTCGCGTCTCCACCACCGTTCCGAATCCGTTTACGCTTACTGATCCGAACGGACATGGAACGCATGTGGCGGGCACGATTGCCGGCAACGGGGCGCAATCCTCCGTCGTTGCCGACGGCTCCGTCACGAATGCAAACTTCCGGGGAAAGGCGCCGGCGGCCGGTCTGTTCGTGCTGCCGATTGACCTGCAAACCGGGCCGCTGATTTCAGACGCCTTCCTGCACGAGACCGCGGCAACGAACAATTACATGACCCGCGGCCGGACGAACCCGATCATTTCCAATAACAGTTGGGGTTACATCAACGCGTTCGAGTACAACGCCTCGTCGGCGAGTTTTGACGCGGCCGTCCGCGACGCGCTGCCGTCGGTGATTGGTTCGCAACCGGTTCTCTACGTTTTCGCGGCGGGTAACAGCGGTTTTGGGACCACCAACGGAACCGTCGGAGAGTCGGACACCATCCTGTCGCCGGCCACGGCCAAAAACGTGATTACTGTTGGCGCCGTCGAGAACCGGCGAGGATTGACGAACGACGCATTCGCGGGATTTACGGACAGTAACAACGAGATTGCCTCGTTCTCGAGCCGCGGGAACACCGGGGTGGGCACCGAAGGGGAGTTTGGTCGTTTCAAACCCGACGTGGTCGCTCCGGGAACCTTTATTGTGTCCACGCGTTCGTTGAGTATGACCGTCGATCCTGCCTTCCCGGATCTTGGCCCGTTATACCGCTATGAGACGGGCACGAGCATGGCGGCGCCGGCGGTCTCTGGCGTGCTGGCGTTGATGCAGGAATTCTTCGAGCGGAAGCTGAGTCGCGGGTTCAGTGCGGCGTTGATGAAGGCGCTGCTGATCAACGGCGCGCGGCCGGTCAATCCCAACTACGACCTTCAGGTGCGCACGCCCCTCAACTTCCAGGGCTGGGGACTGGTTAATCTGACGAACAGTCTTCCGTCCTCCCTGACCAACACGAGCGGAACAGCGTCCTGGCCGGTCCAGTTTGTCGATCAGAGCCCCGACAACGCGCTGGCGACGGGCGAGAGCCACACCTGGAACCTGACCCTTTCGACCAACGCCCAGTTTGTACCCTTGCGTGTCACGTTGGTCTGGACGGATCCGCCGGGCAATCCCAGCGCCGGCATCAAGCTGGTCAATGATCTGGACCTGGTGGTCTCCAACCGCGTCTCCGGAGAGGTGTTTGTGGGAAACAATTTTCCGGACGGGTCCGATTTCACGTCGGCGAACGACACGAACGCTCCGGCGGCGCGGGATTTCGTCAACAACGTGGAGAACGCTTTTCTCAGTGCGCCGCTCACCGCCGCCTATGCGATTACGGTGACGGGCAGGCGGGTGAACGTCAACGCGGTGACCGCCAACACCAACAATGTAGTGCAGGACTACGCGCTGGTGATCTCCTCCGGGAACGGGCAGGTGACGAACGCCTTTGCCACGTTCGTGCGCCAGGTCAACCGCACGGAGGCGCGCTCGCCGGCGACCGGGCTGACCAACGGCGTGCCTTTGCTCGAGGAACGCGTCGGCGCCAATTTTCAGCTTGCGCCTTCGACCAACGGCGCGGCGGCCCAGTGGAACTTCTACGCGTTCACCAACGCGCTTTTCACCAACAACCCGAGCGGCCTGAACAATGGCAGCAACGTCGCTTTCGTCACGTTCCTGCCGCCCAACCTGTCGCGCGGCCGCAATCTGGATGCGGACATCGACCTGTATGTCTCGACGAACTCGCAACTGATCAACCTCGTGCCGGGTGTCGTCGCTGGCGCCTTTAAATCGCGCAACCGGGGGGGCACAGAACTGGTCATCTTCACGAACGCCGCCATCGGTATCGACTCGGTCTTTTACATTGGCGTGAAATCCGAAGACCAGCAGGCCGCCGAGTATGGCATTGCGGCCTTTTCCACCGACGTCCCCTTTGAATCCACCGACCCCAACGGCAACGTGATCCTGCGCGGTGTCCCTCCCAATGCGCTGATTCCGGACGGTTCACCCGGTTCGCCTGGCTTCGTGCCGGTTTTTGCCTTCGGCATTTCCGACAACCAGATTGCCAGGGTGGTCGTCACGAACGAGATCACCCATCAGTCCGTTGGCGACCTGCTGGGCAACCTCAGTCACGAGGATCAGTTCGCTGTGCTGAACAATCACAATCTTTTCGGCGGCTCGGCGAACGGTTTCTACCGCATCGTTTATGACGACAGCAGCGCCGGACAGTTCTTCTTCAGCCGCCACACCGACGGACCCGGGACGTTGAACAATTTCGCCGGCCAGAGCAGTTCGGGGGTCTGGCTGCTCACGATGAGCGACGATTCGCTGAATCGCACCGGATTGGTCAACAGCTTCTCGGTCCGGGTCGAACCGCAGCGGGATCTGCTCGGGGGCGGTGTGACAAACTCCGTGCTCGCCAATCAATGGAATTATTACTTTGTGGATGTGCCGCCCGGGGCCAGCAGCCTGACAGTTATTTTGAGTTCCACGGACGGGCCCCTGGAGTTGTATCTGCGGCAGGGCGCGCTTCCAACCACGACCGACTACGACAAACGGGCGCTCATCGATCCGACCGGCGGTTCGCTTTCCATCGGCCTGGGCGACGTGCCGCCGCTCAATGCCGGACGGTACTTCATCGGTGTTTTTAATCCGACGGCCCAAACGGTGAATTACGTGATTCGGGTTATGATCGACACAACCGGGCCCGCCATCGCCGCGCAGACCTTTGTCTCCACCAATCCACCGCCGCCGCTGGTGGACGATGCGATCTCGCGTTCCTCGATGATGGTGACGAACAACCGGCCAGTGACGGATCTGGAAGTGGCGGTGCGGATCGATCACGTTCGGGCTTCGGATCTTGTCCTTCACCTGGTCAACCCGCAAGGCGAACGCGTCCTGCTCGCTGAGAACCGCGGGGGTCCGAGCCCCAGTGGCTATGGCCTGAGTCTGTTCACCACCAATTTTTTGGCGGCGACAAATTCGGGCGGCAGCGCGGAAACGAGCACGACTTACAATGTCGGCACCAACAAGGGAACTCTGAAGATCGATTACGATTTTGGAGGCGCTGAAGCTGATATTCTCCGGGTTTATTACGATGCGATCCGAATCTTCGATTCCGGCCCCACTTTCGGCGTCGGGACTTTCACGGTCAATTTCGGTCCGGGGATCTCGACCAACATAACCATTGTGGTCAACGAAGGCAGTCCGCCCCGGCCGACTCCATCCGTGTGGCGTTATTCAGCCTATATCCTGACCGATCTGCGGATGGTTTACACGGTGTTCAGCGAGGATACCAACGTAACGCTGGCTCCGATCAAGTTCGGTGTCGCGCCGTTTGCCACAGGCGGAGGCATCTCAACGAATCTGCTGTTCACGAACAGCTTTGAGGGCGCCGTCGCGGATACCTACTGCGCGGTCACGAATTTCGACGGGTGGCAGGTGGTCAGCAATCAGGTTGGCGTCGTGAACGACCCCGCGGTGAGCCACACGGGCACGAACTACCTTGCCTTGTTCAGCGGCCACACATTCCTCACCCTGCCGACCCTGGCGGGACAGCAATATCGTTTGCGGCATGTCTATCGCAGCAGTCCACCAGACCTGTCGCTCGTGAGCTGGTGGCCCGGCAACGGGAATGCAATCGACATCGCCGATGGAAACTCGGGCAGTCTCGCGGGCGGCATTTCGTTCGGCGGCGGCATGGTGGGAGAGGCGTTCACATTGGACGGCGTGGATGATCATGTGATTATTCCCGCTTCCACGAATCTCCACGTGCGCAGTGTCACTTTCGACGCCTGGATCCTGCCCAGCGACCTGTCTGTAGCACGACCTATTCTTGAATACGCCAATGCAAGCGGCCCGTCTGGAGCCCACTTCTGGATCGGTCCGAGCGCGGTTCCGCCTTTCTTCGGCTCGGGAAAACTCTTCATGAATTTCCGCTACGACAATTTGCCGGGCGACGTGCCGCCTTACAAAGTGGTCGAGAGCGATCCGGGCCTGATCAAGACCAATGAATGGCAGCATGTGGCGGCCACATACGACCAGGCGAGCGGCGAAGCCCGGCTCTACTTGAACGGTGAGGTGGTTGGGGCGACCAATCTCGGCGGTTTCCTCCCGGCCACCACATTTCAGAATGTATTCATCGGACGTCGTCCGCTGACTTCGCCGGACGGCTCTGCAGGCGCCAGTTTCGCCGGAAAGATCGATGAGGTGGACGTCTGGAACCGGGCTCTTTCCCCAAATGAAATCCGCGCCATTTACCTCGCCGGCAGCCTCGGCAAGTGCGGGGCACAGACGTTCAAGCATCCGACTCCGGTGAGCCTGTGGCCGGCGGAAGGTACCGCAGCGGATTTCGTCGATGGCAATCCCGGGACGCTCGTAGGAGGTGTGACCTATGCCACGGGGATGGTCGGACGGGCGTTCAGTTTCAATGGGACAGGCGAAGTCCTCGTCAACAACAACGCCAATCTCAATCCGCAGCGATTGACCCTGGAGGCCTGGGTTTTCCCGACGCCTCCGGATGGCGAGATGGAGACGATCCTATACAAGGAGGACGACAGCGGACTCCCGGCTCAGTATGCGATGGCGATCAAAGGGCCAACGAATATTTCATGTGTAGGTTCGATCCCAACGGGCAACTTTGCCTTTGCCCTGGTCGGTGTTAACGGAATGCCGAGCGAGTTTTGCGGATGGGTTGATGGAGGGGGAAGTGTGCCCACCGATCAATGGACGCATCTCGCCGTGACCTTCGACGGAAACTCGGCGAAGGCTTACATCAATGGAAGGTTGACACGGAACATTACGAACCTGAGCGGCAACATTAACGTTTCAACGGGCCCGCTCAGGATTGGGTCGAGATCGCCGGCCATTGTTAATACCGCTCCACAAGAGCGGTTCAACGGTCGCATTGACGAGACGAGCCTCTACGATCGCGCGCTGGACGGCTGCGAGATACAGGCGATTTATCATGCCGGGTCTTTCGGCAAATACAGTCTGGCGGGCCGGCTCGCCCCTTGCGACGTGGATGCATTGGTGATTGTCGATGGAAGACTGACGAATTCGGCGATCGGAACGCTCAACTGGCAGACCAACACGGTCGATTTCACGGCGACGCAGAACGGCACGCCCGTGCTGCTGGTTGGCGACAGGCCTGAAATGTGGTTCGACACGTTCGAATTGTTCGAGCTTCGGGGCCTGAACACCTATTACCTTCCCGAAGAGCCAATGAAACCGTTGCTGGGCCAGCCGGCGACGGGCACATGGACGTTGGAAGTCTGGGACAACCGCGTCGGCGGCCTGATCGCTACCCCGCCGATCATCGTGAGCTGGGAATTGCGTCTGACGCTCTCTAACACCAACCCACCGGCGATCCTTCTGACGAATTTCCCGCCCGCCTATACGAACATCTACTCCGTCTTCGACACGAACGGCGTCCCGGCGACGGTCTGCGTTTCAGACGCCGAGATCAAGTATTTCATGGTGGATGTGCCACGGCGCGCGACGATGGCGACCAACGTGTTGGGCGGGGCCGGCGACCTGGT
>DATEKZ010000787.1:0-4837 GCA_035277185.1 Verrucomicrobiia bacterium | reverse complement strand
GGTGGATCGATGGCCTCGCGCGCATTGTCATTCCCACACCGGTGCCGGCGGGTGAAACAGTCTATATGGCTTCGTGGGCGCCGGGCGGCGACGCCGGAAGACGCCTCGCGCTGGACGCGTGGGCGGTTGCGGTGGCGAAATGGGACAAAAACCACGACGGTAACCTGGCTAAGCCGGAGGTCGATGATCGAGAGGTGTTGGACCGGTTTTACCGGATGGATCTGGATCAAAGCGGATCGCTGGACCAGAAGGAATGGGAGCGTCACGCTGACGTTTTCCGCCGCGCTCAAAACGCGATCCTGGCCCTGAAACCGTCCGGCAACGGCCAGCTCAGCGATAGCGCCGTGCTCTGGAAATACATGCGGGGCGTTCCCTATGTTTCAACGCCGCTGCTCGACAACGGCATCGTCTGGATGGTCAAAGACGGCGGCATTGTGACCAAGCTCGACGCCGCCGACGGTCGCCTGTTGCAGGAGGAACGCGTCGCCGGAATCGGGAGCTATTTCGCGTCGCCGGTAGCCGGTGATGGAAAGGTCTATTTTGCCAGCGAACCTGGCGCGGTGAGCGTCGTCGCAAACCAGAAGGACTGGAAGGTGATTTCGTCGCGCGAATTCCGCGAGAAGATGTATGCGACGCCGGTGATCGATCGCGACCGGATCTACCTTCGCAGCGAACAGGCGCTGTACTGCTTTCAGGGCGGAAAGAAGTAGCGCGGGCCGGCCGCAATCCGTTGACGAAGTCAGAGACATCAGAACAATCGGATATGCCGAATCACCGTTGGGCTCTTGCGGCCGCGTCAATGCTGCTATGGGGCTTCCCTTCCGAAATTCCGGCAGCCTCGAACACGGTTCTCCGGGCGGACGCACATTATATCATCGACGTTTGGGAAACGGACGACGGATTGCCGCAGAATTCGGTGATCGCGATGACGCAGACGAGGGACGGTTATCTCTGGCTGGGAACGCTCAACGGTCTGGCGCGCTTTGACGGCATTCGGTTCACGGTCTTCGACGAAAACAACACTCCCGGTCTCAATAGCAGCAGGATTGTAAAACTGTTCGAGGATTCCCGAACCAATCTCTGGATCGGGACGGAGACTGCCGGGACAGTGCTGGTCAAGGGCGGGAATGTGATTAGCCCGCCGGAACTGGCTCTGGGCGGTTCGGAACGACGCCTGGCCGCTGTCTGTGAAGATTCAGAAGGCGCGGTCTGGCTCTATAATAAGAACGGTGAACTGTACCGGTATCTGAATGGGCGCTTTGCTCCGGTCTTTCAAGGACACTATGGCCCGAGCAACTGCCGGGCGATCATCGCCGAGTCGGGGGGGCCGGTCTGGGTGGGGACGGATCGGCGACAAACCGCTGTCGGCGCAACGACGGCCCTCGAACTGCGCGCGGATTCGCTCGATCTTCTGCTTGGCAGCCGATCGGGCGGCTATTGGCGCCTTGCGAATGGGGTCGTTCAGAAATGGGTGACGCGGGATAAAACGAACCGTCTCGAACTCGATTTCGGATCGTACCGCTGGACGAATGCGCCCGTCTCCGCCGCCTGCGAGGATCGCGACGGAAACCTGGTGGTCGGCACTCTGGGCGCGGGTGTTTTCTGGTTTGACCGGCAGGGTAACGCAACCTGTATTTCCACGGACGAGGGTTTGTCTCACAATCTGGTCCTTTCGGTTCTGGTCGATCGCGAGGGCAATCTCTGGGTCGGCACGGACGGCGGCGGCCTGAACCGGGTGAAACGACAGGTGTTCGACCTACTGGAGGCGACGCGTGGTTTGACCGTGCAATCGGTCTGCCAGGGCGACCAGGGAGGATTGTGGATCGGCTTCAACACAATCGGTCCCAACGCCACCGGCGCGGCGTTTTGGAAGGAAGGTGTCTTGCAGCGATTTGGTCCGGATCAGGGTTTGATGAACTCGTCGGTCAGGACGGTGTTCGAGGATCGAAAGCAGCGACTCTGGGCGGGCACGCTGAACGGCCTGTTCCAGCGGCAGAACGGTCGCTTCCAACGAATGGCCGGGGCGAGGGCGATCCACCCGATGGTGTGGACCCTCCATGAGGATCGCAGCGGCCGACTCTGGCTGGGAACACAGGGCGGGCTGGTTCGCTGGGATGAGGGCGCTGCGAAAGTGTTCACCACCTTCGACGGGTTGTCGTCGGACGTGGTTCGCGCGATTGCCGATGACCCCGACGGCAACCTCTGGATTGGAACGGAGGGGGGAGGTTTAAACCGACTGCGGGAAGGTCGATTTACCTCGTTCCACAAGAAGGATGGACTCCCAAGCGAGAAAGTGTCGTCGTTGTATGTCGATGAGAGCGGCGTGCTGTGGATCGGAACCTCCAGCGGCCTGGCCCGATTGCAAGGGGGCAAATGGACTCGCTATACTACCCGCGAGGGTCTCGCCAGCAACAGCATTGGCTACCTGATCGAAGATGGCCAGGGGAACTTGTGGATCGGTTCGAACGCCGGTCTGATGCGCGTGCCAAAGAAGGCGCTGAACGACTTCGCCCGGGGTTTGATCACTTCGATACCCTGTCGTCCCTACGGCAAACAGGATGGATTGCCAACCGGCGAGTGCACTCCGGGTTCTCAACCTGGAGCGTGTCGCGCGCGGGACGGAACGCTCTGGTTTCCGACTATCAAGGGTCTGGTTTCCGTTAACCCCGCGCGGCTCAGCCTCAACACCAATCCGCCCCCGGTCGTGATCGAGTCCGTGCTGATCGACGGCGAGCCCCTGAACACCAATGGCATCCGGACGGCGTGGCCGCCATCGGTGACTGTTCCGGCCGGGAAGGAGCGGCTCGAGATTCATTATGCCAGTCTCAATCTGGCCGCCCCGGACCGGGCGCGCTTCCAATACCGGCTGAAAGGGCACGAAACGGCGTGGATCGACGCCGGCGACACTCGCATCGCCCGCTACAGCAGGCTGCCGGCCGGTAATTACCGCTTTCAGGTCGCGGCCTGCAACGAAGACGGCGTTTGGAATGAAACCGGCGAATCAATGGCGTTTATCGTAAAGCCGCCATTCTGGCTGACCTGGTGGTTCCTTTCTTTGGCCACCGCCGGTTTTCTCGGAACGATCATGGCCGTCGTCCACTATCTCTCCACGCAGAAGCTGCACCGCCAACTGGAGGGTCTGAGACAAAAGGAGGCGCTGGAGAAGGACCGGGCGCGGATTGCGCGGGACATGCATGATCAAGTCGGGGCCAGCCTCACCCAACTCTCGCTGTTGGGCGAACTCGTGGAGAGTGACAAAGATGCTCCAGACGAAATCGAAGGTCATGCCCGGCAGATTTCGCAGACCGCGCGTGAAACCACGCGCGCCCTCGATGAGATTGTCTGGACGGTAAACCCCTCGAACGACACTCTGGACGGATTGATCAATTACGTCTGCAAGTATGCGCAGGAATACCTCGCCGTGGCAGGGCTGCGCTATCGCCTGGACGTGCCGACTCATCTGCCCGCCGCCGCCATTTCTCCGGAAGTCCGCCATAACATCTTCCTCGCCTCAAAGGAAGCCGTCACCAACATCGTCCGCCACGCGCGGGCCTCCTCCGTCCGGATCCGGCTGCATCTGGAACCCCGCCGTTTCACCCTCGAGATCGAAGACAACGGCCGCGGTCTCGCGGGCATGGACCCCAAGGCAGCCGAGTCCCGAAACGGATTGCGCAACATGCGCAAACGGATGGAGGATATCGGCGGCAGTTTTTGGATGGGGCCCGCACCGGAAAGCGGCACGCTGATCCGTCTGAGCGCCCCGTTCGGCAACCCTTGAGTCGATCATGGCGATTACCGTTTCCATTGTCGAAGACAACGACCAATTGCGCGGCACGCTGGCCCGGGTCATCAGCCGCGCGGAAGGATTCCGTTGCCTGGGCCAATACGCGAACGCCGAGTCCGCTCTGGAGGCACTGCCGCGGGAGCGTCCGAACGTCGTGCTGATGGACATCAATCTGCCTGGAATGAATGGCGTGGAATGCGTGCGGCAGTTGAAGCAACTCGCGCCCGAAATCCAGGCGGTCATGCTCACCGTTTACGAAGACACCGACAATATCTTCAATGCGCTGGCGGCGGGCGCGTCCGGTTACCTGCTCAAGCGCACCGGGAGCGCCGAATTGCTGGAGGCGATCCGCGACGTCCACCAGGGCGGATCGCCCATGACGACGCACATCGCCCGCAAGGTCGTGCAATCGTTTCAACGGGCCGGCGCCTCTCCCCAACCCACCGCGAATCTCTCCCAGCGCGAACAGGAGGTGCTCGATTGTCTGAGTCAGGGCTTTCTCTACAAGGAGATCGCCGAGAAGCTCGGCATCAGCTACGAGACGGTTCACACGTACATCCGCCGCATTTACGAAAAGCTCCAGGTCCGGACGCGCACCGAAGCCGTGGCCAAGTTCCTGCGGCGGTAGCCCGGATTAGGTACTCCGGTAGTTTCCTGATTTTGGTTTTTACTTCCTTTTCCGGCGTTTCCAAATGCGGAAGGCGATGCCCGCCGTCAGCGCAAACCAGATCGGGAGTGTCAGCAAAAACAGTGTTTTTAAACTAACCACAACAGTCATGCTTTCGGCATAAATCATCTTCGACTTATCCCTTTCTCGTCTCGTGCACCCCGGTCCCCAGAACTGGTGACTGGCCGGATACGCCTCATCCAGTATCTTGTTCCCGTCAGATCGACGCAGAAATGCAGTGTTCCGTGTGTGAAGTAGGGCGTGAGTCTGCGGCGCCGGATCGGCCCGGTAGTCGCTGACCACGAATGTCTCCTCATGAAGGAAGGTGCCGCAACTCTGGCAGTACCAATGGAACTTGTCGATCTCGCCCGGCTTGCGCTGGCGCT
>DATEKZ010000786.1:0-13227 GCA_035277185.1 Verrucomicrobiia bacterium | reverse complement strand
AGTGGGTAACCTGGTCCGGCACATCGGGAAAATTATCTTCGACTGTGTTCGCGCCCCGGGTGCACGGCCAATTGATGCCGGCCGTGCGATAACCCGCGCGATGCAATTCGTCGAAGAGCGTCGGCACGGCCACGAGCGCGGACATGGTGCTGGCCGGTTCGACGCGCACCGCTTTGCCTGCGCCGGGCCGGGTCAACACGCCGTTGAACAGGACCGAATGCTTTGCGGGCGGCACACCGGTGACCAGGGTGGTGTGGTTCGGCCAGGTGACGGACGGGTTGGAAACGCGCATCCCTTCTGCCACCGCTCCCTCGGCGGCGAGTTTGCGCAGCGTGGGAATCGGCGCTTTGGGATCGGTGAGGTAATACGCGGCCAGCCCGTCAATAGTGATCAGAATGATGTGATGATTGGTCGAGGCTAGCGCCGCAAATGTAAGACAGAACCACAGGAGCAGCACAATTGAACTCCGCGTCGCGTCGAAGATCTTCGTTAACATGGCTCAAACGTCTAGCGACGCCCGGCGTCGGGCACAAGCACAACCGCCAGCGATGTAGCTGACAGAAGGCAACGAAGAGAACGAAGCTGGATCAGATTGGGAAGTGAGGGATTAAATGATCCGTTTCAACACCGCCGGATGTGGCAGCCTTTACCTCTTGGTTTCCTTCGTTTGCTTCTGTGAGATCCATTTGGTAAGGCGAGACGCTCGATAGCTTCTCCCTCTCCCGGGGGAGAGGGCCGGGGTGAGGGCGAGCGTCTTAACCAACTGCATCGGGGTGCTTTGGTTCAAGGGACGCGATCTCGCTACTTCTGTGCGGGCGGCCGGCTTACGAAATTCTCCGCCTCGTCGGTGCTGCCGCGGCCTTTGTACTTCGCGACCTGCGGATAGGGAAATAGCGGGCGCGTACGGACGACTTTCCCGTTTGAATCCCGGCGTTCAGCCATCAGCTTGTCGGGAGCCTGGCCGTCTTCCACCCAGCGGATAATCGCTTCCATCTGCCCGATGGGCGTCGGACCGGCGCCACGAAAACCGTGGTCGATGCCCGGCGCCAGGAACAATCGCGCGAATTGCGCCGTCTTCCTTGCCCCGCCCATTTGTTGCTGAACTCGTTTGTAGTAATCGATGGTGCCTGCTGCCGGGATGAGTTGATCGGCCAGGCCGTGATAGATGATGATCTTGCCGCCGCGATCGCGGAAACGCGTGAGATCGGGATCGTCTGTTCCGATGACAGCGCCGTATTGCTCAACGGATTGTCTCCAGAGCCGTTCAAATCCCGCCGGTGTCAGCGTGGTCCAGTCCCATTTCGGATCCTGAACGAGGAAGTATTTGAAATAATCCATCGAGATGCCGAATGGTCTTCCGTTTAATGGCGAGCCGCCCGTCGCCGCGTAAGCGAACACGTCCGCGCCGCGCTCCAGACCGTGCCACATGAAAGACCCGTCCGCGCCGCGCGGCCCTTGCCAGATCTTGCGGATCACGCCGGCATCGGATTCGGTGAATGTTTCGTCGCCAACCCTCGTGCCCACGAGCGCCTTCGGGTCGTAGCCACAACGCAGGGGATCGTCGATGACACCGTCGGTGACGCCATCCGCCGGATCGCAGGCTTTCACGGCGGCGGCCGTGGCGGCGTCGAGCTTGGCCTTCGAGACAAAATTCGTCATGGCCTGCATGACCACCTGAGGCCAAAGACTGGCGGGAACGAATCGATGCCAGTTGATCGCAGGGCACGCCGAAACGATCCCGTCGTAGTCATTCGGGTAACGCTGCGCTTCCATCAATCCCTGACGGCCGCCCGTCGAACCGCCGACGAAATAGGAATAGCGCGGAGCCTTGCCGTAGAACGCCTGCGTGAGAGCTTTACCCACAGCCGTCATGTCGTGGATCCCGAGATAGGCATTATCCACAATCGACTGCCAGTTCAGCCGGCCGTTCGCGTCGAGCGCAAAGCTGCCGCTGCCGCCCTCGTGACCCGTGTCGGTTGCGCCCGAAGCGTAACCTTGAGCCACCGGTCCGCGCAGGCTCCCTGCGCTGCCCCCTGAAAATCCGCCGCCGCCGTTTCCGCGAAATCGTCCGTTCCAATTTGTCACCGGCAGGCCGATGAAGATCTTGACCCGATCGCCGGAAGGCGGGTGCGTGACCGAGGCCGTGACTCGGCACCAGCCGTTCGAGGGATCGAGCGAGGCGGAATCGATCGTCGTGTTCGGCAGCGAGACGTTGGTCAGGCTTTCGCATGAGCACACCGGCACGGCGCCGGGGTAGAGCGGTTTTGGCGTTGTGTCGGCAGCGCCGGCAAGAGTGATCGCGACGGAGAATGCGACTGCAGAGATGTTTCGAGAGTGACGGCTCAGGATTCTGTTTTTCATAACAGGAGTTGTTTGCGCGTAAACCTGAGAATTGCAACTTAACCGCAGATAAACTCAGGGCGGCCCAGGCACCGCGACCAAAGTAGCGGCGGGCGTCCCGCCCGCCGTAGAGCCGTGGCGTCTCGCCCGGCGGAACCCCTGCCGCAACTCACCAGGCGCTGGGAATACGGACCCAGTTCGGGCGGCGGGACGCGCGCCCATCTACGGCAGCCAGGATGGCCGCCGCCACGAAATCTGCGCCTGCCCGCCGCACGCACTCTTCACGGATCTATCCGCACTATCTCCGACCTTTCGCTTTTCGATAGAATTCCTTGACGCGCGCCATTTCATCCTCGAGTTCCAGCAGGCCGAGGGAACGAACCATTTCGCCGATCGTGATTTTGGGATCGTTCGACCAGAAGATGCCGCAGTCCTCGTCTTCGTAGTAGTGGAAACCTGCCTTGTCACCGTAAGCTTTGCGGAACGCTTCTCCATTTCGGAGTTTTGAACTCCAGGGAAGCAGGGCATAACTGAGGTCGAGTTCATGGACCAGGATGCCCTGAGGCGGCTTGATCTGCGCGGCGATCTTGCCCGTGGGTTCGAAGATCGAAGCGTTATGCCGCCAGGTGCTCGAAACGATGTAACAACGATTCGCCTTTGCGCGGAACGCGGGCTGTGAAGTCTGTGGCGATTGGGTGGGCCAGGCGATCAGTTCCGCGCCCTGACGCGCCAGTTCGGTCCACCCGTTGTCGAATTCCATATCGTAGCAGATCTGGATCCCGAGCTTGCCGAAGTCGCAATCAAAGACCGGCAGCGCGCCGCCCGGAGTCGAGCCGCCTTCCATGTCTCCGCGCTCGAGCGAAACGACGAGATGAACCTTGCGGTAGGTTCCCATCACTTCGCCCTTGCGGCCGACGAGGACTGCGGCGTTCGAACACCGCTTCTTTTCTTTCGAATCCAGCAGGTAGGTGGGGACGACGATGTAGCATCCGTGGTCGCGAGCCTTTCGGGTGAACACCTCCTGCACCGGTCCTTCGAATGAAACCGAGCGCGCCAGGGCGTCGCCCTCGGCCTCGCCGGTGATCGCCGTTTCCGGGAGCACTGCGAGATCGAGGCCGCGGCCGTACTGGGTTTTGGCCTGCGCGGCCATCTGGTCCACGATTCCTGCGAGTTGATCGAGACGACTCTGGAGGCCGGGATACTTCCCCCAAAAGGATTGCATCACAGTGCCGACGATTACTTTTCGGGGCGGGCGATGGGAGGTGGTCTTGACCCTCGTCGCACTGACTGCGGCGAGCGCCGGAACAACACCCAGCGCCGCCAGACTGCTCGAGGTCGCCAAAAACGTTCTTCTATTCACCAGTTACGTCGAGGCAACGCGGGAGCTTTTGGACGCGGCCAACGATTTTCTAAGGTTGAGCAACAGCTCATCGGCATTGCGCGCCTCCTCTTCGGAAACCAGTTCCTGATATCGGGTGAGCGTTCTGACAGCGGCGCCGAGATCGTTCCGGATCGCCTGCACGAGCGCCAGGTTGAAATAGATGTTCGCAAATGAAGGATCCACCTCTTCCGCCATCTCGTAATGAACCTGTGCCAGGCGAAGATCGTTCACCTCGAAATACAGATTACCCAGATTATAGTGCGCCACGGAATGGCGGGGATCGTATTTCAACGAGGTGGTAAAACAATCAAAGGCTTTGGCCGTGTTTCCCTTTTTCGATTCGATAATACCGAGATTGCAATAAGCGTCCGCGACACAATCCTCCTCTGCAATCGCCTTCGCGTATAACTCAGCCGCCCTGGGATCCTCGCGCTCATCCAGCATCAGCGCCTGATCAAACCGACCCGGCTCGGGCCCAAAATTCAGGATCTGCGCCGCCGGCGGGGGAAACAAATGCAATTGATCCGGATTCTCGGCGGCCGTCGCGCGCTTCCTGACGCGCTTGTAACCCAACTTCGACGTTCGCGCCGGGAATTTCAGGATTTGCGCCATGGCATTCCGGCACGGTCAGTGGACAACAGCGTTACCCGGATGGACAGGATTACGCAACTTTTTGCTTCTTCTGCTTCGCAGGAGCGGCTTCGACGGCTTCCTTCTTTGCGCCTTTGGCTTTTTCCATCGGCTTCTTCTGCGTCTTTGTCCGTTCGATGCTCTGCTTGAGCGCGGTCATGATGTCCACAACAGGCTTTTCGACTTCCGGGACGCTGACCACTTCCTTGCCCGCAATCTTCGCCTCAATCATCTCGCGCAGCGCGTCACGATAGCGATCCGTCAGGTCCAGGTCCTTGAGAGCGGAGGCCATGGATTCCACCAGATTGATCGACAGCTTTAACTCGTCCTTGTTTACGTCCTTCTTCTCGACCTGCGGGACGCTCTCCATTTTCCGCAGCTCATGCGGATTGCGCAATTTATACAGCACCAGTCCGGCGTCGAGAGGAGCGATCATCACGACTTCCTCGCGATCGCGGAGAACGACCTTGCCGACGCCGACTTTCCCGCTCGCCTTCAGCGCCTGACTCAACAGCGAATACGTTTTCGCCGCGACCAATCCGTCCGGTCCGGCGAAATACGGCGATTCATACAATGTCGGATGAACTTCGCCGGCATCAATGAACCCCTCGATCTCGATGACCCTCGTGCTCTTGAGTTTGATTTTGGCGAGGTCCTCGGGCGACACGATCACGTATTGCTCGGGCTCGAATTGATAACCTTTGACGATTTCTTCCGTCGTCAGCGCCTTGCCGCACTTTTTGCATTTTTTGTCGTATCCGACGGCGCCGTTGTCCTCCTTGTGCAATTGATTGAATCGGATCGTTTCCTCCGTGTCCACGGCGTTGTAAATGCGGATGGGAATGGTGACGAGAGAAAACTGAATGTGCCCTTTCCAGATGGATCTCATGACTCACCTCGTTTCGAAATGCCGGAGCCTAAGTGCGGAATGGCCCGGACGTTGATGGCGGCGGTGATCGTTGCATTCATACGTTTGCGTTGAACCGTGGGAATCAACCGGTTTTCAACCGCGAAATCTGGCCGTACAAACTCAGAATGTCAAATCCGGCCTCAGTCGGACAAATACGGGTTCCCGGAGCATGCCGTCTTTCGTCAACGAGGCAAACTGCGCTTCGCACATGAGTTTTGGCTCGACCCAGACAGATCGCGCATCATCCAGCGGTTTATCTTTAACCGGCCTTTTGATGGTCGCCAGTTTCTCCAATTCGGCAAGAACGGCCCTCATTGAAGGCTCATCGAATCCGGTGCCGACTTTCCCGAGATATTTCAGTTCGCCGCCACTGGCCTGCGCCAGGTGCAGCGCGCCGAAGCTCGTCTCGCGATCGCCTTTTCCCCGCGTGTATCCGACGATCACGCACTCGAGGGTTTGCCGTGTCTTGATTTTCAACCAGGCGTCGCTCCGTTTTCCCGGGAGATATGCGCTGTTGCGCTGTTTGGCCATGATGCCTTCAAGGCCCATTTGTTTCACGGCCTCGAAAAACGCCGCCCCGTCTTCGACGACTTCACTCACGCGATAAGGAGAACCCTTTTTGATCGCATCCTCCAGCCACTCGCGTCGCCGCGTCAGCGGCTCATTAACGATTGGCCGTCCATCGAGATAGAGGCAGTCGAAGACATAACACACGGCGGGATGTTTGGCCTTCGCGCGCTCGATCCCGCCCTCCGTCTTCTGCTGCATGCGATGGATCACGTCTCTGAAGACGGGCCTGCCCTCGGCCTCAAGGCAGACAATTTCTCCGTCAAACAGCGCCGACGTTGCGCGAAACGCCTGTTCCGGAATCAGCAGTTCGGGAAATTGTTTTGTCAGGTCCATCCGGTTGCGTCCGTGGATTCTTATCTCTCCTTCGTCCAGGGAAATCAGCGCGCGAAGACCGTCCCACTTGACCTCGTAAAGATAATCTTCGGACGCCGGCGGTTTTTCCGCAGGCCGCGCCAGCATGGGTTCAATCGGGTCCCGCAGCCAGTCGGTCTGCGGATTATCGACGCGTTCGAGCAGCCACTGATTTTCCTTCGTGTGATAGGTCCGGTATTCGCCGTTCAACTCCCGCGACTGCAGGCGAAAATAGAATCCGTCCTTCTTCTCCTTGGTGATCTGGTAACGACCCTGGGCGAATTTCCACATCATGCCACCGCCGTATTCACCTTTCGGAATCGCGCCTTCGAAATTCGCGTACTCCAGGGGATGATCCTCCACGTTGACGGCCAGCCGCTTGATGCCGGGCCGGGGCGGCAGGCCTTTTGGCACTGCCCACGATTTCAAAACGCCGCTTTGTTCCAGACGCAAATCGTAATGCAACCGGGAAGCGTGATGCCGGTGAACGACAAACGCACTGCCTTTCCCGATTATTTCTGCCGGTGGCGGCTCGGGCGTCTTATCGAAGCTCCGCTTTTTTGAGTAGCTCTCGAGCTGCTCCGGTGTTTTGTGCTTTCGTGCAGCCACTTCACCCGGCCCCGGGACTGCGCGCCCCCCCTCGCCCCCACCGGGGGAGAGGGACGGGGTGAGGGGGCGTTTCAGTTGAAGTTGACGGGCACGATGAACAGCCGAGGATTTCGTCTCTTTCCTTTCGGTGTGAATCGGCGTCGCGTAGGCGGCGATCGCTTCCCACGGGTCTCCGTTTTGCGTGACGCGTTGCGGAACGTTGTGAAGATCGAAAACCTTCGGACTTTCCAGCGAACTCACTTCGTCCCACGAAAGCGGTGTCGAAACCGGCGCGCCGGGAAGTCCGCGCACGCTGTACGCGGCCACGATCGTCTGTGATGACCGGTTACGGTAGATGTCCAGCAGCACCTTGCCTTTCCGGTGCTCCTTTTTGATCTGCAAGGTCAGCCAGGACGAGTGTGAATCCACGAACGGCTGAGCCACGGCTTTGGCTGCGTCAAATGCCTTGTGAAACTCCCACTTCGGTTCGATCGGCGCCAGAACGTGCAGACCCTTGCGTCCCGTTGTCCTGACGAAAGGATGGTAACCGAAACTCTCGAGATGTTCCTTGAACTTCAGCGCCAGTTCGGCGACCTGCGTAAACTTGAAATCCTCCGGCGGGTCCAGGTCGAACACGATATAATCCGGTTTGTCGAAATGCGGCGCGCGCGAATGCATCTGATGCAGCTCGATGCACGCCAGATTCGCCAGCCAGACCAGGGAAGCGTCTTCGGTCGCGATGACGTAATCCTTCTTCTCTTCGCCGAGCGTCACGTGCTCGATCCAATCCGGCGCCCACTCCGGCCGGTTCTTTTGAAAGAACGATTCGCCGCCGATGCCGTCCGGATAACGCACCAGCGACAACGGCCGCCCCTTGACATGCGCCAGAATCGTCGGCGCAATTTTGAGGTAATACTCGATGAGCTGCGCCTTGACGATGTGATCGTCGGGAAACAGAAGTTTCGTCAGATTTGAGACTTCGATTTTCCGTTTTCCAACCTGGGCGATTTGAGATGTGCGTGAGGGCATTAAGTGTTCTGGTAGCGACCACTCTCAATCTGCCAGAAGATGCTGGCTCCTCGCAAGATTCCATCACACCTCTTGCGGGAGCAGACGGCGGGAGAGGCAACTGAATTAAGGAGACAACAGAGGAAACGGAGGCCGGAAGGAAAAGCTCTGTTCCCTCCGTTTCCTCCTGTTTAAGTCTCCGCCGATGGAATCACGGTTTCTCCGGCGTGCTGCGGGTTGCAGACGTCGCAGCGTTCCAAACCCGCAAATCGTGTGCGATCACAAGCCCAGCGCTCAACCTGCTTCTCCTCACTCTCGTCGCCGCCCCGTTCGCCGGCTATGCTGCTACGCGCCCGATCAGCGCCGTGGCGTTCGGTGTGGGAGGCGGACAGTCGCGAGGTGTCCACGAAATTCCTTGATTGTCCGCGCGGCACAATTCCGCATATATGACTGAGCAGAGACGAAAGCATCGCCTTGAACGGACACGACCAAAACTCGGAAGAAACCATCTTTTCGGCCGCGCTCCATTACACGCCAGCCGAGCGCGCGGTCTACCTTGATCAGGCTTGTGCCGGAGACCCCGCCTTGCGCCAACGCATTGAGGAACTCCTCAAAGCGCAGCCCCAAGTCGGGGAATTCCTGGAGAACCCGGCCGCCATCGGCACGCCGGGCGCCCCGGGAACAATCCGATTGACCGTCCCGCCCGAAGAGAGGCCGGGCACCCGGATTGGCCGCTACAAGTTGCTCCAAAAGATCGGCGAAGGCGGCTGTGGGGTGGTGTATATGGCGGAGCAGGAGGAACCGGTCCGCAGGCGAGTCGCTCTGAAGGTGATCAAGCTGGGCATGGATACCAAGAGCGTCATTGCGCGCTTCGAGGCGGAGCGGCAGGCGCTGGCGATGATGGATCATCCGAACATCGCCAAGGTGCTGGATGGCGGCGCGACGGAGACGGGCCGGCCCTACTTTGTGATGGAGTTGGTTCGGGGCACCAGGATCACCGAGTTCTGCGACCAGAACCGGCTTCCCACGCGGGAACGGCTCGATCTTTTCATCCAAGTCTGCCAGGCGGTTCAGCACGCCCATCAAAAAGGCATCATCCACCGGGACCTGAAGCCGTCGAACATCCTGGTGACCCTCCATGATCCCGGCGCGCCCGGGGTGCCCATGATCATTGATTTCGGGATCGCCAAAGCGACGCAGGGACGGCTCACCGACCAGACGCTTTTCACCGCGTTCGAACAGTTTCTCGGCACGCCAGCCTACATGAGCCCCGAGCAGGCGATGATAACCGCCCTCGACATCGATACGCGCAGCGACATCTATTCGCTGGGGGTGCTGCTCTACGAATTGCTCACGGGCCGCACGCCGTTCGATGCCAAGGAGCTCCTCGCCGCCGGCTTTGAGGAAATGCGTCGCACGATCCGGGAGAAAGAACCGCTCCGCCCTTCCACGCGACTGAGCACGTTGCTCGCGGCCGAACAAACCACGGCGGCCAGCTTTCGTCAGACGGAGCCGCCGAAACTGGTTCACCTCGTGCGCGGCGACCTGGACTGGATCGTGATGAAGTGTCTGGAGAAAGACCGCGCGCGCCGCTACGAGACGGCCAACGCGCTGGCGATGGATTTGCAGCGGCACTTGAAGAACGAACCGGTGGTAGCCCGCCCACCCAGCCGGCTCTACGAATTTCAGAAGACGGTGCGGCGGCACAAGGTGGCCTTTGCGGCGGCTGCGGCGGTCATGATCGTGCTGGCGGCGGGGGTTCTGGTCAGCAGCCGGGAGGCCGCGCGCGCCCGGCGCGCGGAACTCCAAACACGTCACACCGGCTATGTCGCGGATATGGACTTGGCCAATCGCGCCCTTGACGAGGGCGATCTGGGAACCGCGCAGGCGCTCTTGCGGCGCTATTGGCCAAGGCCACACGAAGCCGATCTGCGCAATTGGGAGTGGCGCTATCTGGCCAATCTCAGCGATGGCGACCGGCACGCCTCGCTAATCACGCATTCCGCTTCGGTCTCGAGCCTTCGCTTCCTTGACGATGACACGCTGCTGACTGCCGCGACGGCCGATTGGCTCACCGTGCTCTGGAATCTCAAAGAGCGCCGGCCATCGAGCATCATCACCAATCGAGATTTTGGCGGCGGCTTCTCCGAAGTCATGGCAGTGGCTCCCAAGCGGAGCGCCATGTTTTACCGCGGGGCGTGGAGCTATACTTCGGGGATAAAGGCCGTTGATCTTCAAAGAGGCACCGAAGGCGACCTGCTCGATGCGAAGGCTGCGGTGAAATCGTTGGACATCTCGCTCGACCAAAAGGTGCTCGCTGTGGCTTCCGCCAATCGAGTCAACCTATGGGACCTTGATCGGAAAACCTGGTTGCAATCTTTTGAGACCGAGGCCAGTGCCGTGACCCAGGGACTCTTCTCACCTGACGGCAATTTGCTCGTCGTCGCAGACGAGTCCGGCCAAGTCGCCTTCTGGAATGTGGCCGAACACCGCAAGATTGGCGTCTTCACCAGGACCTATGCGCAAGACTGGTTCAGCATGTTGAGATTCTCGGCCGATGGGCGGTGGCTTGTGAATCCGGGCGGCAAGTCACCGACTCAGATTTGGAGCGCCGAAGACCGAACCCTCGTTGCGGAATTGCGCGATTCCGCCTTTATTGAGCGCGCGGCGTTTTCCGCCGATGGCCGATGGCTGGCGACTATAGGAGGTGATGCAACGATCCGCCTGTGGGAAACAGCCGGCTGGCAAA
Organism: Verrucomicrobiia bacterium; assembly: GCA_035277185.1. Classification (GTDB taxonomy): domain Bacteria; phylum Verrucomicrobiota; class Verrucomicrobiia; order Limisphaerales; family AV2; genus DATEKZ01. The sequence goes on along the minus strand of DATEKZ010000786.1, from coordinate 2,700 downwards.
AGACACGGACCTTTCGCGGCCATACAGACCTGATTACGGCAGTGGATTTCTCGCCCAACGGGCATTTCCTGGCGAGCGGCGCCCGCAACGGCGAGGTCAAAGTGTGGTCGATGACCGAACCGCCAACGGCACCCGAGCGAGTTTCGTTTCCCGCGGCGGCGTTCTTCCAATTGGCCGGCGATGGCAGCGGCTTTGGTCGCATTCCAATGCCTGCGTGGTCCAACGACGTCGCATCGTGGACGGCGGAGGCCTGGACTGCCACCCCGCTGCAACGGACCTTCACCGTAGCGCTGCCGGGCCCGCCGAGCAGTGGCGCAGTCCTGGGAGGTGGCCGAGGGCTGGTGTTGGGCGGCTATGATGGGAGCATTCGCATCTTCGGTCCGGTTGTTGGAAACGAAACGGTCGTGTCCAACGCGCACAAGGCGGAGGTTTACATCATGGACGCCTCCTTGGACGGTTCCACGCTGGCAACCAAGGGCATGAGAGGCCCCGTGATGCCAGAAGGCCGGGTCCGAATTTGGCGACTGCCGGGTTTGGAACCGATTGCCGAACTGCCCCATGCTGGGAACGTGCACGGCGTCAAACTCTCGGACGACGGAAAATTGCTGGCGGGCTTCACCGGACCAGGCGACGTCGGCGTGTGGGAGATCCCTTCGATGAAGGGACCACCGATGTGGCGAGGGGTGGCGGCTCTGCAAAGAGTCCAAGTGTGCGCTTTCTCACCAGACAATCGCTGGTTGGCGGCCGCCACTCCCGAGGACGGTGGTGCGTTCCTCTGGGACCTCGCGACGCATCGCCGAACGGTGTTGCCGCGGGCCCTGACCATGTACAACTCACTTTCGTTTTCTCCCGATGGTTCGCGCCTGGCCGCCGGTTCGGAAGGAGAAAGCAAACTCTTTGATACGGCCACCGGGCAGACAGTTCTTTCATTCAAGCAGCACGGGCTGAAGCTTGCCTTCGGTCGCGACGGCGAGAGGCTTTTGGCGGTGCACAGCGAGGGCGCTTATGTGTTCCATGCGCTTTCGTTCGAGAAACTCCAGTTCCATTGGCTTAAGGAAAAACCTTCGCAGGAAGCACCCCCTTACCTCGGCCCCGATCCCGATTATGAGAGACCGGACCGACCGAGCCCGGCGCGCGACCGCTGATGAGCGAGCTGACGCGCATCCTCCACGACACGGCGCAAGGCGACTCCAGCGCCGCCCGCAGGCTTTTGCCGCTGGTCTATGACGAATTGCGCCAGCTCGCCGCGCGCAAAATGACCCGGGAATCGGGCACGCAAACGCTTCAACCCACTGCGCTGGTCCATGAAGCCTGGCTCCGTCTCGGCGGCGACGAGCAACCGACCTGGGAAAACCGTACCCACTTCTTTTGCGCCGCCGCGGAGGCCATGCGCCGCATTCTCATTGACCGCGCTCGCAGCAAGCAGGCGAGGCGGCACGGTGGCGGCCAGCAGCGACTCGACGTGGATGAAGTCGAAATCGCTGCGCCGATGCAAGAAGACGAACTGCTGGCGGTCAACGAAGCGCTGGACCGCTTCAGCCAGCACGCTCCGCAGAAGGCGGAATTGGTGAAGCTGCGGTATTTCGCTGGCTTTGGCATCAAAGAAGCGGGCCAGGTCCTCGGCATTTCCGAACCCACCGCCGTTCGCTGGTGGACGTATTCGAAGACCTGGCTTTATCAGGCAATCCAGGAAACCCGCGGACCAGCGAAAGGCTGATTGGTTCGATCGAGGTCTCGCGAAGGTCTGAACTGCGATAACCGGGTGTGATTGAAAGTGGCGGTCAATGCCGCCAAGCAGGTAAAGCTCGTCGCGCTGCGACGAGCAGCGTCGCGTCCAGCGGCGCAACCAAGTCCTCCGTTGGCTCCGGATCTCCACGGATCTCCCCACCCGTTCCCGAACCACTCGCTCTGTGCGGGCGGAGTGGTCGCAGCGCGACCACTCCTACCTTATTTCGTCCGCCGCTTTCAATCGCACTCGCGACGACCCTCCAGCGCTTGCCGTCCCATGCGGCAAACCGCCACCGTGTCTTGCCGCGCCTTGGAAAAAATTCCTGATCCCCTGATTGTTCCCATCGCAAAATTCCGCATTTACAGGTGAAGGGTTTCGTCGGGGCCGATGAAAGTGCATCGGGTCGGCGGGGCCTGCGCAACCGAAATGGAAACCTGAGTCGGTTACCTCCAAAACAACAACCCGGCTTCCGCCCGGCCAGTCCTGACGATCAGGTGACACGGCCAGGGAAGCCGCAAACAGAAAGGCAGAGTAAACGTTATGAAACAGTTCGTTCAAAACATGAAAATCCTCCGGACAATGGCCGGACGGATCCTCTCGGTGGCGGTCGTCGTAGCCGCCGCATTCACCTTCACCACCCGCGCCCAGGCCGACCCTGGCCAGGGAGCGGTTGTTACCCACATCGACCGGGATCGCACCGGTGGGGGGTATGAAGCCGAATCTCCGGATGGTCAGTTAAGGCTCAATGTTGTCACCTCCGGGCAGGGCGAGTTCTTTCGCCAAAATCCGGACGGGACGTGGACTCTGCAAAACGTCGAACCGCAGGCGCCTGTGACGCTCAGTGTTCGCGGAAGCGACGGGAGTTGGGTGCCGATGTGGGTCGGCATTGGGTCTTTCCATATCACTGGCCTGGTTGAGTTAACGGCCGAGTTCTTTGAATTCACTGGTGAAGCCTACTCTCTTCACGTTGA
>DATEKZ010000785.1:0-4149 GCA_035277185.1 Verrucomicrobiia bacterium | reverse complement strand
CTGGAAGGCCGCGGTCCGAAAAATCGTCGCGGCGTGAGATGATTTGGAGAGATACTGATCCATCGCGCCGCACCTCGGCGGGCTGGGGACAGCCCGCCCTGCCTTGGATTCATGAGAAGCAATCACGTCTCGCCCGGCCTCGGAAAAACAGAAAGTCGCAACCCGTCTCCAGGTTGCGACTGCTCGATCATCAAGTGAACTTCGCGGCTCTTTTCTACTCCTGGCGTATGCGGTAGTATCTGGCTGCTACCGCGGGAGGGATTTCTGAAAAGCGGTTCGTAGTGATGCCGGTTGCCACCGTGGTCCAGTTCAGATTGTTCAGATCGCTCAGGACTTCCACCGCGTACGTTTTTCCGGGGACGAGAGTCCAGCCGAGTGTCACCTCTCCGGTCTGTCGGTCCACGTTGACGGGTTGAATGTTGGGCCGCGTAAATAATCCCACGCCCGCCGTGTAATTGGATGTTATCTGCGAAGCGGTCAGCGCCTGGTCGAAAACTCGAATCCCGGCAATGGAGAGTGTGGGTGCACCCGTGGGATCGATGCCGCCGTCGGGGCTGTTCTGGCGAGCGATTCGGAACCGGTAAGGAGTCACACCGTCGGTCGCCAATGCTCTGGTAATGATTGCGACTGCTTCGCTGTTGGCCTCGACACCGTCCAAATAGACGCGGGTCGTGGTGCCGTCGTACGTAGCGGCACAATACTGCCACACATTGGCGTCTTCCTGGTCGGCCCAGCCGATATCCGGGCCTCCCCACATGGCAACGGCGCCAAACCCGCCCCCCAAACCGGTCCCGCCATTGTTGCCGTGACCGAACGACCAATTCTCACCGACTGGACCCGGCGCCGGTGTATTACGAGCTCCCCAGGCAAAAATCACTTCTTCGCCCTGGACGGTAGGATTGAAAATCCAGGCGTCAATCGTCCGGGGCGCTGCGCCTGTCAAAAACACGGGTACCATGGGACCGGTGTAAAAGCCTACGGTGGCGTCGAAAGTAACCGCCTTCGCTCCCTGGACGGTCTGAACGCTTGGGTCTCCGCCCTGCGCTGTGAACACCCCTCCCAATCCACCGTTGTTGGTCCAGAGGTTCAAAGGTCCAAGGGCAAGGCTCGCGGCGTCAAGGTTGATCACGGGCACTGGCGTTGCAAAGTTGGGCACGCTTGCCGAAAGATTCGGATTCGAGCCGTAAAGCACTTCCTGCCCATCCACGAAGGTGTCCGTGTCACTGTCCTGCACGAGCGGGTCTGATCCCGTATTGTTGGCGTCGACGAAATTACCGGTGTCCGTTTCTACTTTGTCCGTCAACCCATCGCCGTCCGTGTCCGGTATTAAGGGATTGGTCTTTGCGGGTTGCGTAGTCTGCGGATCGACTCGATTCACCTCGGGCCCATCATTCACTCCGTCGCCGTCAGTGTCGGCATTGTTCGGCAGTGTGTTGTTAGTGTATTCCTGCAGATTCGTGAGCCCGTCGGTATCCTGATCCATCGCGGCGTCGGCCGGATTCCTCTCGTCCAGGAACGTGTATCCGCGCTCATACCACGTGGGCAATCCGTCGTTGTCGTAGTCCACGCTGCCGTACTTGTCGATGGCTGCGGCAAAGTTGTTCGAAATGGTCGTTGCGTCCAAAACGCGGTCGTAAACGCGAAGTTCGCCGATGGTGAGTGAGCCTCGAAGTCCACCGGTCGCATTACCATTATCGTCGTTCTGGGAAGCGATCCTCAGTGGCAAGGGCCTGCCGAGCGTGTCCACCGACCAAACGTTCAGCGGTGCTCCAAACGTTTCGGAGTTCGCCAGCACACCATCTGAGTAAACCGCGGCCGTCAGGCTGGGACCATCGTAGGTGTAAACCACATAGGTCCACCGGCCGGTTTTCAGATTGGCGGCAATGGTCGGACCGTCGATTCCCCAGGCAACGTCTGGTCCTGCTCCCCAGTGTCCGATGGCGCCAAACTGTCCGCTGGTGCCATGGATGAACGACGCGTTCGATCCGTCGGGTCCATTGCGACGGCCCCAGGCACATACAGTCTCCTCAGGCGCCGCCGCCGGATTATGAATCCATGCCTCGACTGTCCTGCTCCCGTTGCCCGCGATGTGGCCGGGTGCTGAAGGTCCTGTGTAGAAATGAGCCGTCCCGTTGAACGTTACCCCGTTGACCCTTTGAACCGCCACGATGCTGGGTACCGTGGCGGAATTCGTGAACCGCCCGCCCAAGGTCCCGTTGTTCGTCCAGAAAGTCAGCGAACCGAGCGGCAGGACGGTGGCGTCCAGGTTCACTATCGCCGGCCGGTTTGCTCCAGGCGTGCTTCCATTCTGATTGGGGTCCGAACCCGCCAGCACTTCCTGACCGTCTGGAAACGTGTCACCGTCACTATCCGGATTCAACGGATCGGAGCCCGTGTCGGTCGGGCTGTTGTACGTTCCATCATCCGTTTCAACTCCGTCCATCAAACCGTCGCTGTCTGTGTCCGCCAGCAGCGGACTGGTTGGCGCCGGAGTGGCGCCGTCGGTCCGGGCCAGCTCGGCGCCGTCGTTCGCGCCGTCTCCGTCGGTGTCCGCGACCGTCGGATTCGTTCTGATGACGGCCCCGGGCGTGCTCGGAAAAACGTTTTGGAATTCCTGCAGGTTCGTCAGCCCATCGTTATCCGGATTCGCCGCCGCGTCCGCTACGCTTGGATTGAGAGTGGGCGTGTATTGATTTTCCCACCAGTCCGGCATGCCATCACCATCCGCATCGGTCCAGAAAGTACCCTTCTCCTGATCGAACTTCGCCTTGATGCCCGCCGCATCCAACGAGGTGTCCTGTACCCGGATCCGGGCAATCGTGATTTGGCCCACCCCGGCGGGGTCTGCCGTCCCGTCCGCGGCGTTCTGGCGGGCCACTCGAAACGGCAGCGGATTGGCGGCGAGAGTATTGTCAACCTCCCAGGTAGTCACCGGCGGTGTGGTCGCTTCGCTGTTAACCAACTCTCCGTCCATGTACACGGAACTCGTGGTGCCATCCCAAGTGTAGGCAATGTAGGTCCAACGATTCAACGCCAGCTTGCCGTTCCATCCGATGTCCGGCGGTCCCCAGAGGGCATTCGCACCAAAGGCTGGACTGTTGCCATGACCGAACGAACAGTTTGATCCGTCCGGACCGCCGCCGCGGCGTCCCCAGGCGAAAACGGTCTCTTCGCCCTGGCCGTTTGGATTATAGACCCAGGCATCGATGGTTCGCGGGCTGCCGCCGGTCACCTCGGCTGGCGCAATCGGGCCAAGGTACTGGGTTCCGCCGGCACCGCCGCCTGTGGCCAGGAACGCAATGCCTTTGACTCCCGCGGCGTTGGTCACGGCCGGTACTGTGGCGCCCGTCGGCACCGTGAAATTGCCAACCACCGTGCCCGCGTTGGTCCAAGTGCTCAGCGGCCCTTCGGGCAGTGCGGTGGCATCGAGATCGACGAGCGTGGCGCCGTGAATCCGTGGCAACCAGATTCCCATAGACGCGACAAAAACGAACGCCGAACGGCGCCGCAAAAAGCTGGATCGACGCCCGGCAACCTTCCGGGACTGGATTCTCTTACGCATTTGGGATTTCATAACGGACGCGCTACGACTGTTTGTTGTGGAGCAGGCAGGGTAAATGGGCGGCAATGGGGCGCAATGCCGGCGAAAGATACAGGATTTGCGTATGTATGCAGGGAACGGGCATAACGGCAGGGTAATGGCCTGGCCCCCTCAACGCCCATAACAGGAATGCACCGTTGCATACGAAAAATGCACTTCGCTGGCGTGGCGGAACTCCATTGTGCGACCTCGGCGACGAGTCGAAGCGCTAGCGGGACACTGACCGCTTGGGATAACGAACCCACCTTTGGGCGCGCCTGGCGGCGGATACGGGGCTTGCGTTCCCCGATGAGGGACGACCTGGCGCAATGCGGACGGGGGCGCATGGTTCGATGTGAAGATAACGACCTGCGCGGGCGTGGAACCATGAGAATTCACACATTAGAATTGATATATTTATTGCCCGGGCGCGAGCGGAGTCTTTCGACTGCACATCGGGGTCAAGGCCCCTCCAGTGCGTGTTGGCCCGCGACGCGTCCTGGAGTGCGGATGTCCTCTGCCGCTTTTTCAGGCGCACAAAAGCGCCAGAGGGCTGGCGCAGTCCAAAA
>DATEKZ010000784.1:0-5858 GCA_035277185.1 Verrucomicrobiia bacterium | reverse complement strand
ATTCCGGAAGAAGGGAGAAACCTTCGTGGCCTTGGCCCACACGGGTTCGTTTAAATCGCCGTCAACCGTCACCGGACCTGTCAGCCTGGGAACGAGGACGCGTTTCGGCGTGGGGAGCGATTTTGGATCCACGGATTTGTCCGCGCCACGTGTCGCCAGAAGTGTCATCAGGCACCACATGATGACGAGAATATTGCGACAAGCGGGCACCCGCCGTTGAAGCGGCGAGGCAGCGCGTCGCGCGGCCGCTGGGTTGAATGAGATCATGGATTGATGCTAATAGGTGGCTCCACAGGAGCAACCTGTTTATAGTGACAGGCAAAACAGATGGAACAGATCCGGGACCATTTGAATCAGCCAGCCTTCTCGGGCGGGAGGTGGGCACTGTGCCAGGTTCTTTTGCTCATCATCGCCTCCAGCTTTCCCTGCGCCGCGGCGGGCTACGAAAAGGAAATCCGCCCGTTGCTCAAAGAGTATTGCCTGGGCTGCCACTCGACGGAGAAGCACAAAGGCGACCTCGACCTTGAACGCTTCACTTCGCTGAACGAGGTGATGAAGCATCCCAGGGTCTGGCAGAGTGTCGTCGAGCAGATTTCCCTGGGTGAAATGCCGCCGAAAGACAAGCCGCAGCCTTCCGCAGCACAACGCGCTCGGTTGCTCGTCTGGGCCAATGTCGTGCTGGACGACGCCGCGCGCGCGCGCGCCGGCGACCCGGGTCCAGTCGTGCTGAGGCGGCTCTCAAATGCGGAGTACACCTGGACCCTCCGCGATCTGACCGGCATCGAGTCGCTCGACCCGGCAAAAGAGTTCCCGGCCGATTCAGCCTCGGGCGAAGGATTCATGAACGTTGGCAACTCGCTCGTGATGTCGCCGTCGCTGGTTACGAAGTATCTGGACGCGGCGAAAGAGATTGCCCATCACGCCGTGCTGCTGCCGGATGGAATTCGCTTCTCGCCGAAGAACACTGGCCGCGATTGGACCGAGGAATTGCTGGCCCAGATTCGTGGCGCGTACCGCGAGTTTACGGACAACGGCGGCGGCACATCGGTAAACCTGCAAGGCATTCGTTTCGACACCAAAGACGGCGGTGTGCTGCCGCTGGACAAGTATCTGGCGGCGACGCTGGAAGTGGCGGCAGGCGTCTCGCCTGCCGTAGAGCCGGGCTTCCTGCCCGGCGGGAAAGGCGTGGATGGTTCCAACCGCGCGGCGAAATCGAGCGTGAGGCCGAGCGACAAGAAGCCGCCCGCTGCAGCAGGCGGGACGCCCGCCGCAACAGCGCAACGCCTTAACGCGTTCGCCGTCCAAAGGGGACTGTCACCCAAGTACCTCGCCACGCTCTGGAACACCCTCAACTCCACTGAATCTTCCCTGCTTCTCGACCCCATTCGCGCGCGGTGGCGTTCGGCGAAACCCGGCGACGCCGCGGTTCTCGCGAAGGAGATTTCCCAGTGGCAGCACGCGTTGTGGAAATTCAATTCGGTGGGCCACATCGGGAAGCGCGACGGCCCGAAGGCGTGGATGGAGCCGCTCACCCCGATTCAATCGAAGCAGGAACTGCGCTTCAAGATTCCGGTGTCGCCGGAGGCGAAGGAAATCACATTCTATGTGAGCGCATCGGATGCGGGCGATGGTAACAACGGCGACTACGTAATTTGGGAACAACCCCGCCTCGTCGCGCCTGGCCGGCCGACGTTGTTGCTGCGCGATGTGCGCAATGTAAATCGGGAGCTTTCGGCCCGGCGTGAACGCACCTTGTCCGCCACGGCGAAGTATCTGGCTGCCGCCGCTCAGGCGGAGGCAGGCAAAACGAATGTCGCAGAACTCGCACGGCAGCACGGGGTCGATGCCGGCGCGCTGGCGGCCTGGCTGGATTATCTCGGCGTCAGTTCCTCTGGCCCGGTGAAAGTCGAGGGTCACTTTACGGATACGTTCACGAACGGCTCCGGTTACGCGTTCATCAATGGCTGGGGCAAAAGCGGAACGCCCAATCTCGTGGCCAATTCCTCCGATCAACAGGTGCGCATTCCCGGTAACATGAAACCCCACAGCGTCGCGGTGCACCCGTCGCCGACGCTCACCGCTGGCGTCGGCTGGCGCAGCCCGATGGCGGGCAAAGTCCGCGTGGAAGCGGCAATTCAGCACGCGCATCCCGAGTGCGGCAACGGCGTGATCTGGTCCCTCGAACTCCGCCACGGCTCAAAACGTCAGCGTCTCGCCAACGGCACGGCTCAAGGGGCGAAGGAAGTGAAACCGGCGCCGATCGAGAACGTTACCGTGCAGCCGGGCGACCTCGTCTCGCTGCTGATCGGCCCGCGTGATGGAAATCATTCCTGCGACCTCACCGCGGTGGACCTCACCCTGATCAGCACGGGCGAAGCTGGGCGTGAATGGGATCTGGCCAGGGACGTTTCACCGGACGTGCTCGCCGGCAATCCGCACGCCGACCGTTTTGGGAACGAAGGGGTCTGGCATTTCTACACGGAACCCGACAAGGCCGGCCCGCTCGGTCCGGTCATTCCCGCCGGCTCGCTCCTGGCGAAGTGGCAGGCGAGCGAGAGCGCGGAAGAGAAACAGAAACTGGCGGATGCCGTGGAGCAACTCCTCACTTCGGCTGCGCCCGCGATAAAGGATTCGCCCGACGCGGTCTTGTGTCGCCAGCTCACGTCGGTGGGCGGGCCGCTGTTCACGCGCGTGGCGGCAGGCATCCTGCCTGCCGTAGAGCCGGGCGTCCCGCCCGGCGGAAAGACCGCGGAGAGTTTCAAGAGCGCGACGAAGTCAGGCACCATTCCGGGCGGCAAGATGCCGCCCTCTACGGCAGGCGAGACGCCTGCCGCCACATGGGCTCTCGATCCCGCTCAATTCGGCAAACACCCGAACGGTTCCGCCATCGACGCCGTCAGCCTGTGCGTGCGCGCGCCGGACGTCATCGAGATTCGCCTGCCTTCCGACCTCGTGGCGGGATACGAATTTGTCACGACCGGAGTGCTCGACGGGATGACCGGCGCCGAGGGCAGCGTTCAGTTCCAACTGCTGACCAACAAACCGGCGGGCAGTTCAGGCCTTCTGACCATCGAAGCCACCACGAAAGATGGCGAAGGACCGTGGTATTCCAACAACCGGACCACCTCGCACAACACCCCCATCATCGTGAATGACGGCAGCGCGGCGCGCAAACGAATCGAGGCCGCGTTCGACGAGTTCCGCCAGGTTTTCCCGGCGGCCCTTTGCTACACGAAGATCGTTCCGGTCGATGAGGTGGTCACGTTGACGCTGTTCTATCGCGAGGACCATCATTTCAAGCGGCTAATGCTCGACGACACACAAGCGGCCCGGCTCGACCGGCTCTGGGACGAGTTACACTATGTGGCCCGGGACGCGCTTACGCTCGTGGATGTCTTCGAGCAACTCTGGCAATACGCGACCCAGGACGCCGACCCCAGCGTCTTCGAACCGATGCGCGAGCCGATCAAGCAACGCGCCGCTGCGTTCCGCCAGCGTCTGGTGGACACGCAACCGGCGCACCTCGACGCGGTTTTGAAGTTCGCCGATAGCGCGTATCGCCGTCCGCTGACTGGCCCGGAAAGGGACGAACTGCGCGGGTTGTATCGCAAATTGCGAGCGGAGGAGATTCCGCACGAAGAGGCGATTCGGCTCACGCTCGCGCGTGTTCTGGTGGCGCCGGCGTTTGTTTATCGCACAGAGAAACCCGGGCCGGGCGAGAAGCCAGGGCCGGTGAACGATTGGGAACTGGCCACGCGTCTGAGCTATTTCCTGTGGTCGTCTGCGCCCGACGCGGAACTGCGCGCCCTCGCGGCGAGCGGCAAGCTCCGCAAACCGGGCGTGCTCGCCGCACAAACTGGCCGTATGCTCCGCGACCCGCGTGTGCGCCGGCTGGCGGTTGAGTTCGCCTGCGCCTGGCTGCACATCTATGACTTCGACCAACTGGGCGAAAAGAGCGAACGCCACTTCCCGACCTTCAACGGCCTGCGCGACGCGATGTATGAGGAGACGATTCGTTTCTTCACCGATCTGTTCCAGAACGACGGACCGGTGCTGAACATTCTCGACGCCGACTACACATTCCTGAACGAAGACCTCGCGAAGCACTATGGAATCCCCGACTCCGTTTTCCGTAGCAGCCGACGTGAGGAGGCTCACTTCAAACTCGGAACTCGGAACTCGGAACCCGGAACCGGTCAGAGCCTCGGTACCTCGGCTGCTACGGCAGCGGATGACGGCTGGTATCGCGTGGCTGGCGTCAAAAGATTTTCGCGCGGCGGCATCCTCGGCCAGGCCACAACCCTTGCGAAACAATCCGGAGCGTCGCGCACCAGCCCCATCCTGCGCGGCAACTGGGTGGCTGAAGTGTTGCTCGGCGAGAAGCTGCCGCGTCCGCCCAAAGATGTGCCGCAACTGCCCGAGGACGAAGCGACCGAAACGCTGACCGTCCGCCAACTCACCGAGAAGCACAGCACCGACCCGAAGTGTTACGGCTGCCATCGCCGCATCGATCCTTACGGTTATTCGCTCGAAGCCTTCGACGCCATCGGCCGCTTTCGCGATCGGGACCTCGGCGGACGTCCGATCGAAACGGGTGCGAAGACGATGGATGGCGTGGAATTTGACGGACTTGACGGCCTGCGCGACTACCTGCTCACGAAGCGGCGCGATGCGTTTCTGAAACAGTTTTGCCGAAAGCTGCTCGGCTATTCACTCGGTCGCGCGGTGCAGCTTTCGGACGGCCCGCTGATCAGCGAGATGCAGAAGCAGCTCAGATCGAATGGCTATCGCATCAGTGCCGCCGTGGAGACAATTGTGTGGAGCAAACAATTCCGTGAAATTCGCGGGAAGGAGATGGCCAGTGAGGAGTAGGCAAGGTCGAGATAGGACGGGTAGGACCAAGGCGACCGATCGCAGCCATTCGTCCGCTGGGTCCTCTTCGTCCCATTCAGAGGGCTTCATTCCTGACCACGGCGGTTACGAGCAACTCCTTTCCTACCAAAAATCGCAGATCGTATACGACGCCACTGTGCGTTTCTGTGACCGTTTCATCGACAAAAAGTCCCGCACCCACGACCAGATGGTGCAGGCGGCACGCAGCGGCAACAAGAATATCGCTGAAGGCAGCCAAATATCGGGCACCTCCAAGGAAGCTGAGCTCAAGCTCGTGAACGTGGCTCGGGCAAGTCTGGAGGAATTGCTCGGAGACTATCAGGATTTCCTGCGCCAGCGCGGCCACGCACTCTGGGACAAAAACTGCAAGGAAGCCCTGTTTGTGCGCAAGCTTGGAGCGCGGAACGACACGTCGTATGAAACCTATCGGACTTTTATCGAGACCCGGCCCGCCCACGTCGTGGCCAACATCCTCGTCTGTCTGATCCACCAGACCAACTACCTCCTCGACCAGCAACTTCGACGGCTCGAGCAGGATTTTCTCAAGGAAGGCGGCCTGCGAGAACGCATGACCCGCGCCCGACTCGCCGCCCGCGCCAAACAAAATCCTCCCACATGAGTTCAAACCCTCCACGGTCGGCGTTATGGGCTGATTCGTCCGATCCCGCCCCCGCAGACACAACTTCCCTCTTCCTCCTGACGAACCACTTTGGTATACGACAGGCGCCTTATTAGTTTTATGAGCACCCACCAATTCTCCCGCCGCGCGTTCCTTCGCGGGGTCGGCGTCACGATGGCGTTGCCGTGGATGGAATCGCTGACCGTCTGGGGCGACACGCCGCCCGCCGGCGTCAAGCCCGCCAGCGAAGCGCCGGTGCGTTTGGCGGTGTTGTTTGCCGGTAACGGCTTTCATTCGAAGGAATGGTGGGCCCAAGGCGAGGGCAACGAGATGGAGCTGGGCAAGG
>DATEKZ010000783.1:0-2316 GCA_035277185.1 Verrucomicrobiia bacterium | reverse complement strand
TCCTCGCCCGGCTCGACGAAGCGGCCCGCGGTCGCGTTCTCCAGATCGATCTCTGCGCGCTCGTCATCACTGACTACGGCGAGATGAAGTCGCGTGGCTTCGGCCGACCGACGACGCCCGCGCATTGCGAACTCTTCTTTGGCGGGCGGCCGATGACGCTCGCCCGCTGGCCGAACCAAGGGTCGTGGGAGAAGCTCGCGGGTTTTCCCGCGGGCAGCGGCAAAGGGGACGATCACGGTGGCAGCATCGGCGATCTTCCCGGCGGTTTTCTTTATTCCGGCGAGCGTCCCCGCCGCTGGGGTGACACGAGCGATCTGTGGGTGCATGGCTTTTGGGCGTGGGACTGGGCCAATTCCTACGAGCGCGTCACCGCGCTCGACCTGGATCGGCATTTCATCAAGACCGCGCCACCGCACGGTCTCTACGGTTTTCGCGCCGGGCAGCGGTTCTATTATCTCAACCTGTTGGAGGAGCTCGACCAACCGGGCGAGTGGTTTCTCGAACGGAAGACCGGCATGCTCTACTTCTGGCCACCCGGACCGATTGCCTCCGGCGAGACCCTTCTTTCGCTGCTCGATCAACCGCTCATCAAACTCACGGACGCCAGTCACGTCACCGTCCGCGGTCTCGTGCTCGAGGCAACGCGCGGCAGCGGCGTGGAAATCAGCGGCGGGACGGGCAATCGCATCGTCGGCTGTCTGCTGCGGAACCTCGGCAACCTGGGCGTGGTCATCAACGGCGGCACGAATCACGGTGTCGTGAGCTGCGACGTGTTCGACACCGGGGATGGCGGCGTGTCATTGAGCGGGGGCGACCGGCAGACGCTCACGCCGGGCGGCCACTTCGTGGAGAACTGCCATTTTCAACGGCAAGCCCGCTGGTCGAGGTGCTATGCGCCGGCGGTGCTGCTGGGCGGCGTCGGCCTGCGCGTCTCGCACAACCTGGTGCACGACCATCCGCACTGCGCGATTCTCTATTCCGGCAACGATCATCTCATCGAGTTCAACGACATCCATCACATCGCGCTGGAGACGGGCGATGTCGGCGCCATTTACACCGGGCGCGACTATTCGTTCCGGGGAAACCGGATTCGTCACAACTACATTCACGAGACCGGCGGCGTGGGCATGGGTTCAATGGGCGTTTACATGGACGATTGCGTGAGCGGCACGGAGGTGTTTGGCAACGTGTTCTACAAGGTTCACTGGGCAATGTTCATCGGCGGCGGGCGCGACCATCGCGTGGAGAACAACCTCTTTGTGGACTGCGACCCGGCGGTGCGCGCCGACGGCCGTGGCCTCGATGCGTCACCCGTCTGGCGTGACATGGTGGATACCTACATGCGCGGACAACTCGCCGCCGTGCCCGCGGTGCTTTACCGCGAGCGCTATCCCGCGCTGAAATCGCTCGACGCCTACTACGGGCCGCCCGGCGGTCCGGGGATTGTCGGCGCGGCGTTCAAGGGGGTGCCACCCGAGGGCAACGTCATTGTGCGCAACGTCTGCGTTGGCAAATGGTTCGACGTCGGCTGGCACGGCAAGCCCGGGATGTTCGACGTGCGGGACAACTTCGTGACGACGGATCCGAAGCAAGTGGGCGTGGCGGCGGACGGTTTCCGGTTGCCCAGGGATTCGCCAGCATGGAAGCATGGTTTCCAGCCGATTCCGTTCGATCAGATCGGCCCGCGCCCGGACGCCGACCGCGATTCAATCAAAAAATAAGGCTACGAGGTTCAGAATAGTTGATGGTTGAGAGTTGATTGTTGAGTGGCGGAAGGCGGAAGGCGGAGGGGTGAAACGTCTGTTAGGACTGCGGAGCGCTATACGGAACGATGCAGCAGGAAACCACAGATAGACACAGATGGACACAGATATATGGGAGCGAACAAGCATGAAGGACCTTGCTCAGACGCTCACTGAATAGTGAATCCGGTCAGAGTTCGGAACCATCGCATCCAGCCTTCTCTCATCTGTGTTAATCTGTGTTGATCTGTGGTTAAACTGAATCGTTCCGGCCCAGGAGAGAACGCCCCGAACTTTGAACGCGCATTGCGCCCTACCTGATGGTTCATGGAGAGCGAACACCTCCAAGATTTGGACGTGAGTTGGAGCCATGAACCGGGACGCCACGTAGGGCAGGCTTCCAGCCTGCCAGTTCGGGCGGCATCCATGCCGCCAGAATCTTCTGCGGGCAAGATGCCCGCGTAACCGGCAGCCAAGATGGCTGCCCTACAAAAGCGACAGTTCATGGAGAGGGAACTTACTTCGGCCACGAGCGTCCGTTCCTACTGAATAGGTCCGGCAAAGCGCTGAGTGC
>DATEKZ010000782.1:0-4435 GCA_035277185.1 Verrucomicrobiia bacterium | reverse complement strand
TCTCCAAAGGGAGCGTCCGTATCGGCTTGAAGCGAAAGCGTTGCGGCAGGATTTCGATCAGCGGCGCGTTGCAGTCGCGTTTTCAGCTCTTCAACGGTTACGGGTTCAGAGCGGAAGTAGAGGTGCGGTTCAGTCTTGGCGATGGTCACCGTCAACTGTTCGCTTTCAAACTCACTCGCGTCACCCTTCGTCGCCGCATCAGCCGGCTGATCTTGCGCCCCATTCGCCGGCGGCATTGGCACCACATTGTTTTCGACTTGCGATCGCGCGGGAGCACTGGACGATGCTGCGCCGGAAGATGTGCTGGTTCCGGTGATCTTCTGATGGATGAAATTGTATTCAAGGCGCTCGCAGCGTAAAACCTGGTCTCCTCGCTGGAGAATGACGTCACCGTCGGCAATCACTTCGCCGGTCTTGGAGTTGATCTGACCGCGCCGGGCCGTCAACACCGCGTCCTTGAATCGAGCCACAAAATCGTTGGTGACAACACAAGTGCCCGATTCGTAGTCATACTGAATCTCAGCCGGTCGGATAGCTTCAATTACAACTTCGTGACCGGTTGATGACTCGAATCTCGTGGTAGCCCCTTGACTGACTGTCACCGGCTCGGCCGGGCGGTTATTGGGAGAATTCGCCGGTCGCGGTTGCGTTGGGTTGCCGGTGATTGCTGCCGGGACCTCTTGCGTCCGGGCGGCCGCACGCATCGAGGCCGGTGGGGCGACAGACGCCTGATCGGGGGTTTGACTTTCTGAAGTATGATCGGCGGAAGCGAGGGTCGCCGAAACCATGACCAGATAGCGGTTGCCCTTGCTGCTCCTGGCTTCCGGATTCTCCAACACGACGCCTCCGCCGTCTTCAACGATGACTCGCGCAGTGCCCACATCGTTGGTCAGGAAGGCTTCGGTGACTGAAGTGAAGGGTGCCGCGGGATCAACTGGCCTCCGTTCGGTCACGGACGTTGCGACCGCCAGATCAATCAGATCGCCGGTCACGTAGGGAGTTAGATCACAGGTCGGCCCGACTCTGATTTCGGTTCCTGCGACGGGAATAATGTCAACAACCTGGACCTGGGTTTGTCGCCCGCTGACGGTTGTCACACGGGGGGCAGTGAGGACGTCCGTCCCTGCTTGTTCCACAGCACGTTGACAGACCTCGTTCAGCTGTTCGGACGTCAGCACCCAGGCGCGATGACCGTTGGGCTCAATCAAAGGGGGTTCTCCCAAGCCGAGCGTCGCAAGCGGGCGTTCTTCAATCTCGATGAATCTAACGTCCATGGCGACGACGGGGGCCGACTCAGACGCGATCGGTGGAGGTTGAGACAGTGTCCTCTGACCGCGGGCCATCGGAAGGAACGCCGCTCCGGCCAGGAGGAGTGGTGCCAATCCGGCAAGACCCAGCCTGGATGATCTGGGAACCGGATGGTTGACCAACCGGTGGATGCGCTGCGCCAGGGCGCTTTTTGATTCCACAATGCCGATGAGGCCCAACGCGAGCATGGGACGTTTGAACGCGAGCTTCGCCACTTCCAGCAGCGTGGCGGGATAGGCCTCGGCTTCGACGCCCATCTGAACCATCACCATCTCGTCCACGGCCTGTTCGCGCACGCGACGGATTCGGGTATTGGCGAGCCAGAGCAGGGGATGCCACCAGTAAAGAATCTGCAGCAATGTCTGCGCGTGATGCACCCAGACATCGCCACGCTTGATGTGGGCCAGTTCATGCAGAAGGACGGCGCGCAGTTGGAGCGCGGACAGCTTGTCCGCCAGTTGTTGCGGGATGAGAACGACGGGCCGCCACAAACCGTAAACCGCTGGACTGCTCGCGTGCCGCGAAAGTCTGAGTCTGACGCGCCGCTTGATTTTCATCTGCGCGCGGCAATCGTCGAGCAGTTGTTCCGGCGAGGCCGGGGCCGGGACTGCCCGCCTGGTTATCGTCGAAATGAGGTGTGAACGACGCGCCAGCAACGTCAACAAGCCGACCGTAATTCCCAGCCAACTCAGCAACAGCCAGGCGGCGAATTGAAGCCGCGGAGGCGGCGGAGAAAGCGAAGGGAGAACGGGCGCAGCGTCAAATTGGATATCCGAATAGCGAACGACGAATTGCGGCGTGATGGCGGGTTTCGCCTGCGCCGCCTTCTTCTCCGGCAACCAGTAGGCCAGTCCGGTCGGCGCGGCGAAGGAAGGTGGCAGGACCAATTTGATCAACACCAACATCCAGAGCGCGTAGCGAATAACGGCGCGGACTCTGTTGCGCAGGACCAGATCGAGCGCGAACAGCGCGACGATCAGCACGCTCGACTGGGCGAGCATCGGCAGCGCAAAATCCAGAAGACGCGCACCCCAATGGTTCAACGTTTCGATGGCGTTCATAATCTTGTCAGGAGGCCTCCGGCTCTGCCGAAGACCTGACAGAGTTGGACGGCTCCGGAAGATATTCCCCGATGCATGATGAGTGAGTTTTGACTCGCCCTCACCCTGACCCTCTCCCCCAAGGAGAGGGAACAGATGCCGGCGCTTTCTGCATCTCCGAGGCGCCGCCGACTATCGCCGCGCTGGGATGGTTCAATGCGATCCGATCCGAGGCCGGAGCGGCGAACGATTCTCCCTCTCCCCAAGGGAGAGGGCAGGGGTGAGGGGAAAGGAACCGTTCGGATGCCACCGCGCGGTCGTCTTCGACCTGGCGCGCGAGCATTTCCCGAGGGGCCGCATGGCTTTGACCTATTCACCTCGATTCACTTTTTTGCAGGTTTCTTCTTCTTTTTCTCTTTGATCATCGTCTCCAACTCCGCAAGTTCGTTGGCGCTGAGTTCGTGTGTTTCCAACAGACATTGCACCATGGGCGTGAGCGCGCCGTTGAAGGCGTGCTTGAGCGCGTAGAGCAGTTCACCCCGCTGCGCCTGCCCGCGTGTGACAGCCGAGCGATACAACGTCAGGTTGCGGATCTTTTCCGCCGTGAGCAGGCCTTTGGTCACCATCCGGTCCATGAGCGTGCGCACGGTGCTGTAGGTCCACTCCGTTCGTTTGAAGAGTTTCTCCTGAATGGCCGGGGCCGCGCAGGGTTCGTTGTCCCAGACGGCCTTGATGATCGTCCATTCGGCTTCGGTGAGTTCGATGACTTGTTTGGGCATAGATTTGGCAGCGTCAAGCGTCAAGGACACTTTACAGCCGTAAAGATGTCAAGCCTTGTCTTTACGGATGTAGAGACGGAGTATCCCTTATTGCAACCCTGCACTTGAGTGGTTGCGTTCCCCTCACCCTGACCCTCAAACCGACTCCACTCATTTAAACCACGGATGGACACCGATGAACACGGATTAAGACAAGGGAAAAGGCATCGTCAGCCAACCTGGATAGGCTCACTTGATCGGGAACTCGTTTTCCTTTTCTGAAATCCCTTCCTATCCGTGTTGATCCGTGTCCATCCGTGGTCGAAACGATTCGCGGTTCCACTCTTCCCGCAACGTTTCCGGTGTTTTTCCCTGTTTCCGCAGCGCGCGCAGACTGAGCGAATCGTGACGCTTGGCAAGACGCACGCCACGCTCGTCAGTCATCAGCGGACAATGATAAAACGCCGGCGGATCCCATTCCAACGCGCGATAGAGCAGGAGCTGTCGCGCCGTGGAGAGAAGCAGGTCGGCGCCGCGGACGACCTCGGTGACCTGCATCTCGGTGTCATCCACCACAACGGCCAGTTGGTAAGCCGGCATGTCGTCGTGCCGCCAGACGACAAAGTCGCCAAAATCTTTTCCGGCCGCGAATTGTTGCGGACCGTAGTGACCGTCAACGAACGAGATGGATTCGCCATCTGGAACGCGGAAGCGCCACGAGAATTTACGATTTACGATTTGCGATTTACGATTTGAACGGCAGGTGCCGGGATAGATTGGCTCGTCATCTCTTTCAGGGGGAGGCCCCACGTCATTGGTGGCCTGCCTCGGGAGTGTGTAGCGCCCCCTCACCCCTTCCCTCTCCCCCGATGGGGGAGAGGGTGGCCGGAGGACGGGTGAGGGGGCGGGTTCGTGCGGCGCGGCGAGCGCGTCCAGAATGTCCTTGCGCGAACAGATGCACGGATAAATGAAACCGGCGGTCTGGAGCTTTTCCAGCGCGGCACGGTAGCGTTCGAGTCGTTCGCTTTGGTCGTACGGACCATACGGGCCCCCGCAGTCCGGCCCTTCCTGCCATTCGAATCCGAACCAGCGCAGGTCTTCGAACATGGCGGCAACGAACTCCTTCTTGCAGCGGCTCCGGTCGAGGTCTTCGTTGCGCAAGATCAGGGAGCCGGAGTGTTCTTGTGCGCGCTGCTGAGCGATCCAGAACATGCACGCATGGCCGAGGTGCAGGCAGCCGGTGGGTGAGGGGGCGAGACGACCGCGATAGGGACGATCGATTCGCGGTGACTCACTCACGGCCGAAGCTCCAAGTTCCAAGCTCCAAAT
>DATEKZ010000781.1:0-3557 GCA_035277185.1 Verrucomicrobiia bacterium | reverse complement strand
TCTCATCCAGCAAATGCTTCTCAACTTTATCATCAACGCGGCGGACGCCATGAGCGGGCACGGGACCGTGGTGTTGCGGACGGGAACGCTCGAGCGTTTACCGGCCCATCTGGCGCTGGCACCGGCGGCGGGCGAGCGATTCGTCTTTGTCTCCGTGCAGGACGCAGGCAGCGGGATTGCGCCGGAAGTCCTGCCCCGCATCTTCGAGCCCTTCTTCACGACCAAGGCGTTTTCCACGCGCCGGGGGACGGGTCTGGGATTATCCATGGTTTACGAAATTGCGAAGGAACTGGGATTCGGGCTGCGCGTGGAATCTTTCGAGGGCAAGGGGAGCACGTTTACCATTATCATTCCCGCCGCCGGCGAGCCAAAGGACGGCGGGTAACGGGTAGAGGCGCGGTTGGGTGGGCGAGGCTACTGACGAGCCGGCTTGCGCCTGCAGACTGAGCCACTACCGGGCAACACGGAAACTTGATTTCGCGGCCCGAACGGATATAGGGTTGCGCCAGCCCATGGATCCGCCGCGCATTCTCATCGTGGAAGACGACGATCTTCAGTACGAGATCTACGAGGAGGCGCTCTCGAAATATCGCCTCACGCGGACCGGCGCGGCCAGCGAGGCTTTGAAAGCAATTGCCCGAAACCCGCCGGACCTGATCATCCTGGACCACATCCTCGCCCGAGGCGAACTGGGCCTGGAGTACCTGGGTGAACTCAAGGAGTTGCTGCCGCATGTGCCCGTCATCATCGTCTCCGGTGCGCTCGAAGTGCACGAGCAGATCGAAGCCCTTCAAGGCCCGCGTCGCGCCCACTACTGCCTGACCAAGCCGGTGGACCTGCATGAGCTGGCGCGCACGGTGGAAACGGCCCTGAAGGAATGTGGCGAGGCCGAAGTGGTGCGCCAGTTCGAGGCGTTGGAACGGTCCAAGCGCGCCGACATCGAGGATTTGTTGAGCCGTTCGACTGACCGTCTCACCCGTCAGACCCAGATCCGGCAGGTCGTTGCCGAATCCCATGAAAGGCCGAACATTTCGGCGCTCGCGCGTGAGTTCAAGGTGGCGCGACGCACGATCATTCGCGATCTCCAGGAACTGATCCGCCGCGGCGAACTCGATCCGGAAATCTATCCGAAATGGCAGAGCGACGCGGATGAAGCGGAGTGACTCGCATCAGGGCGTGTCTTCAAAGT
Organism: Verrucomicrobiia bacterium; assembly: GCA_035277185.1. Taxonomy (GTDB): domain Bacteria; phylum Verrucomicrobiota; class Verrucomicrobiia; order Limisphaerales; family AV2; genus DATEKZ01. Next base: position 2,368 of record DATEKZ010000781.1, on the reverse strand, counting down.
GCGGGGCGCAGCTCTGCGAGCCGCAGCAACATCCGAAATCCGAGGCGCGTCATATCATTCCGCGCTCCAAGGCTCCTCACGGTTCCGAAATCTGTCCGAGGAGCGTTGCGCGTTTTGCTCCGGTCGTGTCCGGAACATTTGCCGTACGGCCCGTTCGGCGATAGTATGCGAGCAACGCGAAGGCCGCGGCCTCAATCGCCTGCAGCGGCCAGCCCAGTTGTTCGGAGATCAAAACCTTCGTTCGCGGATTTACCGCATGCAGTTGCCGGCGGATTCGATCCACAAGAAACCTGTTTGCCGCGCCGCCGCCCGTCAGGATGACTTCGTCCGGCCACGAGGAAAGGTGAAGCCGATAGTTCAACGCAATCGAACGGGCCGTAAGCTCCGTCAGCGTCGCCAGAACGTCCTGGGGTGATCGACGGGACAACTCGCGCGCCATCTCTCCAAGGAACGACTCCCCGAACAGCTCGCGGCCCGTGCTCTTCGGAGGGGGGCGTCGGAAGTAGGGATGCTTCAACCACCGGTCCAGGACCTTCTCGAGGACGTTTCCCCGCGCTGCCCAGCGGCCGTCTTGATCGCATTGCCGGCGACCCTTCGTGAACTGTCGAATCGCGAGATCCATCAGGACGTTCGCGGGTCCGGTATCAAAAGCCAGGACTTTGAGCCGGGCCCGCCGCCGCCAGTCGATCGACGTGACATTGCTGATGCCGCCAAGGTTGTTGACGCAAATGTGCCGCCCCGGGCGGGCGAAGACCGTTTTGTGAAACAGGGTCGCGAGAGGCGCGCCCTGACCTCCCGCCGCAATGTCTGCCGCCCGGAAGTTGCTCACCACCGGCACGCGCAGGGCCTCGACGAGATACGCGGGTTCTCCGATTTGCAGCGTTCCCGGCGAATTCGGATCCGGATGGTGATAAATCGTCTGGCCGTGCAGTCCGACAAGGTGGGGGCGTCTGTTGGAGGAGGCCTGCGAATGTTTGGCGTAAAACCGGCCCAGGTCGTGATGCAATTGTCCGACTTCGTGGCTCGATGATTCTCCGCGCGCAGCCGCGTGCAACCGTCGTCGCAAACCGGCCGGAAAACTGACCTGCCAATGCCGCAACAGGCGCACTTGTTCCAGAGTGATTTTGCACAGGGCGTAATCCACACTGTCGATGCTTGTGCCGGACATGATGCCGAGAACGAGCAGGGGTTGATCACGCGCGGGTGCCATAGACGAGCCGGGTGTACACAGTCCCGGCGTGAGAGGCACGACAAAAGGGGGAGGTGTTCCACCTAACAAAAGCCGCTGGCGATAGCCGGGCGCATATGCTTTGATGCCGGCGTTCTTGCGACATGAAAATCCTCTTCGTTCACGCCCATTTTGATGATTACGAATTCAGCGCCGCGGGTTCCTTCGAGATGTGGAAGCGAAAACTCGGCGACTCCCTTCGCGCGAAAGTCATCATCTGCACCGACGGCAAAGCGGGACACCAGTTCCGCTCCCGCGAAGAAACCGGCAAGCTTCGTTTGCAGGAACAACTGGCGTCCGCGAAGATCGGCTGTTTCGAATTCGAGCCACTCCGTTATCCGAACGGCGAGGTGCCGCGCGAGGCATGTCTGCAGGTTTCGACCGGGTTGCTCGCCGCGTTGTGGAAGGCGATTCGCGACTTCGAGCCGGACTACCTTTTTTGTCCGCCATTATCGGCCGATCCTCTGGCCGGAATTCACGTCGATCATGTTGCCGTGGCCGGGGCGGTGCGGCGGGTGGCCTACATGATCAACGTGCCGCATGCCTTCACGCCGGAATATCCCGCGGACGAAACGCAATCCCAACCATGCAAGGTGCCGGTGATTCTCAACGTTTATGACGGCTACATGTTCGGCGCGAATTCGTTCGATTTCGCAGTGGATGTCGAGGAGGCCTTTCCGGACATCTGTGAGATGACCTGGTGTCATCAGTCGCAAATCATGGAATGGCTGCCGTGGGTCGGAAGGCACAGGATGGCCGCGCCGAAATCGAAGAAGGAATGGTCGGTGATGCTCAGAGGACGTTTCGCGCGTCAACGCCGTGAATTGGGCCTGAAGACCCGACGGGCGGTTGAAGTGTTCACGGTTACCGCCTGGGGCGAGGTGCCCACCTACCGCCAGATCATGGATGACTTGCCGGGGATTCTCGGCCCGGCCGCAAACCTGAACCGGTTGAAGAAACGGCTGGCGATGTGGCGCGGGCATTAGGAAGCTGACCACTCGGCGGCTGCTCGACCAATCCAGTCGCGGGTCATCCAGTGAGGAAGCCACGGAAGCATCGGCGGCTACACCGGGAGCCAGGAAATCTACCGTAGGGCCGCCCTGCGGCGCGGCCTCGACGGCGCAGCAGCCCCGCCCTAGC
>DATEKZ010000780.1:0-4700 GCA_035277185.1 Verrucomicrobiia bacterium | reverse complement strand
GGTCGTCAAGCTGGAGCAGAACTACCGTTCCACGACCACCATCCTCAGCGCCGCCAATGCGGTCATCAAAAACAACGCCCGCCGCCGCGGCAAACACCTTTGGTCGGCGAAAGGGCAGGGGACTAGGATCACCTTGCACGCGTTCGAGAACGAGGAGGAGGAAGCCCGCACGATTGTCGAAGAGATCGAATTCCTGCGGCAGGCGAGGCGGGTTCCGTGGGGGAACCAGGCGATCCTGTTCCGCACGAACATCCAGTCGCGACCACTCGAAACCGCGCTGCGGCAGGCGGGTGTTCGTTATCATCTGGTGGGCGGTCAGAGTTTCTTCGACCGGCGCGAGGTTCGTGATTTTCTCGCTTACCTCAAGATGTTCTCGAATCCAAACGATGACATCAGCCTGTTGCGCATTGCCAATGTGCCGGCGCGCGGATTGAGCGATGTTACGATGGAACGACTCCTGGCGGCGAGTCAGGAACGGAAATGCCCGGTGTTTGAGGCGATGAAGAATCCCGTCGTGCAGGCCGCCTTTTTGGCGAAGGCACGCGAGGCCATTGAGGCATTTGTCGGATTCACTGAGCGGACGCGGGCCGCGCTTTTGGCGGACGAGCCGGCGTATGGCCCGCGCGCGCTGCAATCATGGTGCGAGAACTTCCTGGCCGAGAGCGGTTACCTCAATGAACTGCGCCGGTCCGAGAAGGAACCTGAGGCAGGCGAGAACCGCGTGCGCAGTCTCAAGGACCTGATCGTGACGATGGATGAGGGCGAACGGGGATCGCTGCCGCCGATGGAGCGGTTGCAGTCGTTTCTCGAAGAGATTACTCTCGATAGCGAGCGCGAGGAGGAGGCCGAGAGTGCCGGCGATTCAGTGACTTTGATCACGATGCACAGTTGCAAGGGGCTGGAGTTTCCCCATGTCTATATCGTCGGGATGGAGGATGGCCTGTTGCCGCATTCCCGCTCGAAGGAGGAGGGAACGTTGGACGAGGAGCGGAGGTTGTTTTACGTCGCGATCACTCGCGCGATGCAGACCCTGAACATCAGTCATTGCCGGGGTCGAAAGAAATACGGTCAACTAATGCCCTGTCACCCCTCGCCGTTTCTGAAGGAGCTTCCCGTGGACCTGGTTGAACACGCGGACGCGAAGGCGAAGGAGCCGGTAGCGGTTGAGGCCGGCAAGGATATGTTCGCCGCGATGCGGGCGATGTTGGAATGAAGAGCTAAGTTCGCCTCTCGCAGCGAGCTTCAAAAACGGAGCCTGATTGGATCGTCTTTCGGGTCCACTTTTAGCGACTTAACCCGCCTGCGGCCCAACGTCTTTCTCGTTAAATTCGTGCAACTTTAGGTCGTTAGCCTGTGTCCTTGAGCTAAGATGACCCTAAGCCGGTATAGGGCGAACGATGATAGAGTCGCAACAGTTCGAGGCGTTCATGAAGGCCTACCAGAACATGGTGTTTTCCACGGCTGTCCGCCTGCTCGGCAACCCGGCCGAGGCCGAGGATGTGTCGCAGGAGGTTTTCCTGAAGGCCTACGAGCGTTACGAGGAACTGAAGGACAGCCAGACGGTCGGCGGCTGGCTGAAGACGGTGACACGAAACCTGTGTCTGAATCATCTGTCGCGTTACCGGGCGCGATGGCGGTTTTTCTCGGAAATGTTTTCCGAACGCGATGATGACGAATCCACTCCCGAATGGGCGGCCCCGGACACGCACGAGCAGACCGTGGCCGCCGGAGATCACAGGCAGTTGCTCGAGACCGCTTTGAACAAGCTGCCCGAAACACAACGAGTGCCGCTGGTGCTCTACCACTTTGAAGAAATGAGTTACGAGGAAATCGCCGCGAAGTTGCGCGTGTCGCTGAGCAAGGTGAAGACGGACATTCATCGGGGGCGAGAGGCGTTGCGGCGAAAGCTGAAGTTGAAACTGGCCGGCGAAGAGGAATGGGGCGGGCTGCAGGGGGCGGAAAACCCTTGCGCGACCTGAACAGCGAAGAAGACAGTGAGATGTCATGGACAACGATAAGGAAAAACAACTGGAAGAGCTGATCCATCGGGAGCTTCGAAACCTGCCGGAAGTGGCGGCTCCGCCGACGCTGCTGCATCGGGTCATGCTGGCGGTTCACGAGAACGCCCGGCGACCCTGGTGGGTGCGTTCCTGGGTGAATTGGCCGCTCGGCATGCAGATGATTTCGCTCGCCGTCCTCCTCGCCAGCGCGGGTTTAGTCTCCTATTTCCTGGGCGCCGCCTGGGATGGTTTCAACGTAACCTCAATGTCGTCGAGAGTCGTGGAGTCGTTCGCCTGGCTCAAGCCCATCTGGGAGATCGTGTCGGCGCTGGTCGGCGCGGCGGCGGTGATGTTGCGCGTCACGGGCCAGCAGTTTCTGTTGATCGGAGCGGCGATTGTCGTGCTGGCCTACGTCACGTGCGTCGCGCTGGGCACGGTCTGTGTCCGCATGGCGTTTTACCGGCCTGAGAGATTCAAGTAATGAAAAGAGATAATCCGTTTCAACGCCTCGGTTGCCGGCTCGTCCTGAGTCTGCTGCTTGGCATCGGTGCGGCAAGAGGTCAGCAGGCCGACGAACCCGTCGCCGATCCACCGGCACGGCCCGAGAGCGAGGAGAAAAGCGCGGCAACGGTTGAAACCAACGACGCTGCGGTGGAGATCCGGGTCGGTGATGAGGACGGCTTTCATTTCAGGGTTCACGGACGGGATGGCTCCGATGTTGTGAGATTCGGCAGCAACGTGACGGTGCGGGAGGGACAGGAAGTGGACCAGGTGGTGGTCATTTTCGGCGATGCGACCATTGACGGCAAAGTCCGGGACGACGTGGTCGTTGTCGGAGGCAAAGCAAAAGTCAACGGCACGATAGGCGGTGAACTGGTTGTGCCTCTGGGATCGGTTGAACTCGGACCCAACGCGCACGTTGAGGGCGATGTCACGGCGATTGGCGGGGGGATAACGTCGGACCCGGGCGCGAGGATAGACGGCAACCCCGTGGAGGTTTCGTGGTCGGTGCTGGAAGAGAAGTTCCCACCGGTGGTCGGCGTCAAGAATTGGGTCATGCAAGGCCTGATTCTGGGCCGGCCGCTGCCGCACCAGTTCGGCTGGTGGTGGTATCTGGCTTTGGCTTGCGCCGCCGTTTATCTGCTGACGGCACTTGTGTTTTCCCGCCCGATCACCGCCAGTGTCGGCGCCCTGGAGGCGCAGCCTGTGGGTTCGTTTTTCATGGGGGTGTTGATGTTCATCCTTTTCGTTCCCTTGCTCCTGTTGCTGGTGGCGACCGGTGTCGGCCTGATCGTTGTTCCCTTTGTCTTCTGCGGCGCAATCGTCGCGTTTCTCTTCGGGAAGGTGGCGGTCTATCAGTTTGTCGGTCAGCAGTTAGGCAAGCAGACGGGGGCGTCTCCCTTGCAGCAACCCCTCGTGGCTCTCGTTATCGGCATCGCGATTCTTTACGCGATCTACGCGATTCCATTCCTGGGTTTTCTGGTCTGGTTCATTGTGGCGCCGCTCGGCCTTGGCGCCGTGATGCTGGCGGCATTTCGGGCGTTTCGTACGGAAGGGGGCGGTCATTCGACGCCGGTAGTGATGTCTACTGCGAGCAATACCGGAACGGCCGGCGTGACCGCGACTCAACCGCCGCTGGTCAGCGCTTTTCAAAGTTCGAGTGTTCCGGCAGGCGATCTGACGTTGCTGCCACGCGCTGGCTTCTGGATTCGATTTGTCGCGACATTTGTGGATTTGCTGCTGGTGGGCGCGGTGCTTTCTGTCCTGCACGTGCTGCCCGCCTTTCTCCTCGTCTGGGTGGTCTATCACGTCGGCATGTGGACCTGGAAAGGCACGACCATCGGCGGTGTGGTATTTGGGATTAAGCTGGTGCGCAAGGATGGCCGGCCGCTCGATTTTGCCGTGGCGCTGGTGCGGTCGCTGGCGAGCTTCCTTTCCTTCCTGGCCTTGTTTCTCGGCTTCTTCTGGGCCGGCTGGACGCGGGAGAAACAGTCTTGGCACGACATGATTGCAGGGACAGTGATGGTGAGAGTGCCCAAAGGAGTACCGCTTCTGTAACCTTGCGGGTTACGGTTCCCAAAAAGAAAGCTGGCGGCCTGAGGAAACAGACCGCCAGGCTACAACTCAATTCAAGAAGGACGCTGGACCAACGGCCCAACGCATGCGGGCAGATTTATGGTCGGACTTTCTGCCTCCACCGTGATGATGGAGACGGCTGGCCAATGCTGTTCTTCGTTTGGCGAAATTCAGCAAGGTTTCCATAGCGTCCATTCGAGCAGCCGTCATACCAACGGACGATTTCGGGCGAGATCACCGCGTTCCCTCGCAACTCAACTGTCCGACACGGCGCAATTCGTTGCGAATTGCGCATGGGCGGCCGGATTGTTTGGTAAAATGACGCCGCTCGGCCACGGTATTGCCGCAGTTGGGTTTCACAGCCTGTCCTGAAATGCGGCAACGATGACCAATTTGTGGAACACCACAATCGGCGGGTCGTTAGAGGAACAGTTGGGCCGCGCGCTCCTGAATCTGCTGAGTCCATCGCGTGAGGTAACTGAAGTCGCGATAAATCTGCTCCAGTCGGTCGCCGGGAAGCATGTTGAGACGCGTCGGCGAGCCGACGGGCGGGGCGGATTCCCAGGCCAGGTTCAAGTTCATCAGTTGCGTGCCCAACGCGTCGCGCATGGCATTGAGCCTCTC
>DATEKZ010000779.1:0-2600 GCA_035277185.1 Verrucomicrobiia bacterium | reverse complement strand
CTGCGCGTTGATGTTCACCGGACGACCAGCCAGGCCGTTGAGCGAGTCGTCACCGAGGACCTGATAAAACGCGTGCGAGACATTCACGCGTCCGATGTGCCCGTCGCCCGCCCAGCCGAGGTAAAAGGCGTTTACGTCATGCTCGCGCACCGTGCCGATGGGCGCGGGGCGGACGATGTTGCCATTGCGGTCGTAGTGCGTCCCGCTGTGATCGAGATTCGCGTGGAAGCTCCACTGCGCCGTGTAGCCTTTCCAAAGAAAATCCTGCCAATAAAAATTGGCGATGGCCACTTCCTGATCGCGATCGTCAAACGTGTTCAACTCGGAATTCGTGTCCTTCTCGCGCATGTCGAACCCGGCAACGTTGTATTGGAAGCGGTTGTTCCGCCAATTGCCAAAGACGCGTGCGCCGAGGTTGATGTCATTGAAGATGAATCCGCGAAAGTCGGAATTGAACGGCTGATTACCCCCGCGTAGCGCGATGAAGTCGTAATTGTCCGACAGGTCGCGAAGATGAATTTCCCCGAACGCCTGTTGCAACGCGAAGTAATTTTTTGTCCGAACGGTGTTTCGTTGCGCGCGGAAGCTGTCCGCCGGACCGACCTGGCCGTTCAATAAGGCATCAATGTCGCCGGGGTCGAGAACAAACCCGTTACCCGGCGGCGGCGTGTTGTTGTTTCCTCCAATCGAACCGCGCGGGTCGGGTGACACGACGCCCGTTTCACGCGCGTTGAGATAGTTGATATTGAGAACCGGTTCGAGTTTGACCGCCCACTCGACCGGCTTGAAGACCGTCTCGCCTTTGAACAGCTCGACCGAGAATGCCAAATTGTTCTGAATGCCGATCTGCTCGCTCTCGCCGTAAAACTCGTAAGCCCCGGGCACGGCGGCGCTCACGCCGCTGGCAGTCGGCACGCGGCGAAATTCGACCTCGGTTTGCGTGGAGGCTGTCAGGTTTAGAAAAATGTCCTGGCCAATGATCGGCACGTCGCCTTTGAGGACACTCTGCTGGTAGGGATGCCAGAGCAGCGGCTCGGGTGTTTCATACGGTTGTTCGGTTACGCCGCTCGTATAGCGCTTCCACGGCACGAACCCGATTCGCCAGCGGTCGAGGCGCGGCTGAGTGTTGGTTGGATAACCATCCGAGCGCAACGAATACTCCGGCAAGTCGAATTCCCGATCGATCTTCAAATTGCGCCGCGTGTTTTCGCGGGGCAGCTCCAGATCCTTCGGCAGCGGCTCCAAACCGAAACCGCCCGGCGATGCTGGACGCGGTGGGACGATTTCTCCCTGGCGCACGTCGAGGCGGGGCAACGCTTGCTCCGGTGGGACAGCGGGCGGAGTGAAGCCGGGTGGCAACACAGCATCATCGCGGAACAAAGGCGGGGCAGCGTTGGTCGGCGGCAAAAGGCTCGCGCCCGGATCAGGATTGAATTGGGGCGGCGGCACCGGGGGAGCGTTCGTGCTGATCGAAATCCTGCGCGACCAGTTCGTCGCCGGCGGGGCATTGGTTGGAAGTGAAAGTTTGTTCGGGTCGGGATCAAAGACTGCAGGCGACCGCGGGGGCGGGCCGACGCTGATTGCCTGATGAGGCTTCAAGCGATTCGGATCGCCCGCGTCTGCCGCGCTGGCCGGCACGACGAACGGGAGATACCCGGCCACGAAACAAACCCAAGTCAGGCTGGATAGGCGCCGCCGCGCTGGCATTACCGCCATAAGAGATTTTTTGCTGCGAGAAATCAAGCGCACACCAAGGATTAAACTTGCGTAAACTTTTTCATTCTTTGAAATAACGCGGAGCCGTGAAACGAATTCTTCTCGCGTTCGCATTCCTTCTGCTGCCCAGGTTGAGCGCGTCCGCCCAGCTCACGCTGGCCGACGTGCAACAAGTGATCGCCCAGGCCGCCACGCGGGCGAACCAGATTTCCACCAACAGCGTCATCGCCGTCACCGATCGCGAAGGCTACGCCCTCGGCGTCTGGAGCGTGAACGGCACAACGCCCGCCACGAGCGATTTCACGAACCTGATCGCCAACGCGATTGCAAAGGCCGGCACGGCGGCGTTTCTGAGCAGCGATCAGCATGCTTTCACGACACGCACGGCGGGCTTTATCGTGCAGCAGAACTTTCCGCCCGGCGTGCAGAACCGGCCGCCGGGCCCGCTCGTCGGCGTCAACTTCTCGAACCTGCCGTTCACCGATGTCAACCGTCTCAAAGACCCGGCGACTTACAGTCCTGCCCTCACCAACGGCTTGAACGGCGGCCCTGTTCCCACACCGATCACCGGTGGACTGGCCGGAACGCCAGGCGGAGTGCCACTCTACAAAAATGGCCGCCTGGTCGGCGGAGTGGGTGTGGCGGGTGATGGCGACGGACCTGCCGATATCACGCCGCAAACCATCGCCAACGCGGACGTGGACGAGGATGTGGCGCTCGCGGGGCAGATGGGTTTTTCGCCCGCCGAAACAATTCACGGGTCCCACGTGACGATTGACGGGATTCGGCTCCCCTATGTGATCGGCACGACGAGCCTGCCGAGCGTATCTCCACTCGGCAGCATCGGCGTCAACTACGCCGCGTTTCCTGTCACTGCGGGTCCT
>DATEKZ010000778.1:0-9454 GCA_035277185.1 Verrucomicrobiia bacterium | reverse complement strand
CACGCGTATGATTCGCCGCCGTTGGCGCACCTGGCGCTGACGGCCGCCCGACGATATGCCCGCGTCGCGCCGGCGGTGCCGCATGCGCAGCACATGCCGTCGCACATCTTCACTCGACTCGGTCTTTGGGAGGAATGCATTCAGTCCAACGAAGGTTCGGTGGCCTCGGCAAAAGAGTATGCGCAAAAGACCCGCATGAAGGCTATCTGGGACGAACAGGTTCATTCCATGGATTATCTGATGTATGCCGCGCTGCAATGCGCGCAGGATGCGAAGGCCCGGTCGGTGCTGGACGAATTCAACGCGATCCAGAAGATCAGTTCAGAAAGTTTTAAAGCGGCGTATCCCCTGGCTGCGATACCGGCTCGCTACGCACTGGAACGGCGGAACTGGGCAGAAGCCGCCCGCCTTGTGCCGGCCGCCTGGATGAAGTTGGACCGTTACCCCTGGGCCGAGGCGATGATTTGCTTTGCTCGTGGAGTCGGCGCTGCGCGAAGCGGCAAGTTGACTGCAGCGCAGAATGAGCTTGCGAGAATCCAGACCTTCCATCGCGGGCTGGTCGCAAATAAACAACAGGATTGGGCCGTTCCCACCGACATATTGCATCGGGAACTGGCCGCGTGGATCGCTCTTGCCGAGGGCAAACCTGCCGAAGCCCGCCGGCTCATGACCGGCGCGGCGGAGCTGGAAGACTCGACAGAAAAGCATCCGGTGACGCCCGGCCCGATTATTCCCGCACGCGAACAACTCGGAGACTTGTTGTTTGAAGCAAAGGATCCTTCGGCAGCGTTGCGCGAGTTTGAAGCTTCGCTTCGCTCGGCCCCCAATCGTTTTAACGGTTTGTATGGCGCTGCGAAAGCAGCCCGCGCATCGGACAACACCGATAAGGCGCGAACTTATTTCGCAAAGTTGATTGAAGTCTGCGCGCACGCGGATACGGGGCGAGCCGAGTTGGAGGAAGCCAGGGCATTCCTTAAATCAAAGTAGCCCTTTGTTCCGGGATTCCCTCTCTGCGTCTCCGAGCTTGCGTGGTTGCAACGTGCTTTCGATCACTGATGAAACCTGCCAAACTCCGTGTCGCGGCCGTGCAAATGAAGTTTCGGCCGACGATTCGAGAAAATATCGAACGGATCATCGAACGGATTCAGTCTGCTGCACGTGATGGGGCGGATGTGATCCTCTTTCCGGAATGTGCGATCACAGGCTATCGAAGGGAGTTCAGGGGACTGGAGCCGGAACGCGTCGAGGAGGGTTGCGCGGCCGTGGCACGCGCTGCGGGACAGGGGCGCTGCAACGTGCTGGTCGGTTCGCCGACGTTTCGAGGAAGGAAACGGTTTAATTCGCTGCTGGTCTTTGATCGACGCGGGCACGAGGTGTTTCGCTATTCCAAGATCCATCTCACCGATTCCGACGCGCGCTTCTTCACGCCGGGAAACTTACTCGCTTTCTTCCGCCTCGATGGAATTCTCTGCACTGCGATGATCTGCCACGAACGTCGCTACCCGGAATTGGTCCGGCTGCCCGTGATGATGGGCGCGCAGATCGTGTTTCACCCGAATGCAGGTCTGGATTCACTGCAGGTTTCCCGGACGAAACGCCGGGGGCGCGACGGCATCGCAGTGCGCGCGTTCGAAAACCAGGTTTATTACGTCTTCGCCAATTCGGTCGGACCCCAGGGAAACGGATTATGGTCGGCGGGCGATTCCAAAATCGTTGCGCCGGACTCGCGCGTAATGGCCCTCGCGAACAATCGAGATGAAATGGCCATCCGGGCCGAAATCGATCTGACCAAGGCAGGTCGCAAGTATGCGAGGGAAGCGCTGCGGCAGCCTGTGTTTCTACGCACCGCCTGGAAACAAATGCTCGCGCTCTGCAAAGGCCAGCTTCGGAAGCAACAACCGTGAAATGTTTGCAGAAGGACCGCGATCCCGCAGTCACGGGACCGCGCTCCGCAAAACTCCCGAAGCCGTCGAACATTTGCGGTCTGCGGCCTTTTACCGAAACTGTCTGTAGAACATCACGGCGGAAATAGTGAAGCCAATGGCGGTGATGATCTGACGGACGCGCCGTTGCGGGATGCGTTGTGAGTAATGCGCGCCGAGGAAATAACCGACCAGCGCTCCGGCGGTCATCACGAGCGCCTTCGGCCAGTCGATCAATCCTGCGAAGATGAAATAGATCGCGGCGACCTGATTGATGACCGTGCTGAGGACGGTTTTGAGCGCGTTCATCTCGTGGATGTCGGTCAGCCCCAGATATCCGAGCGACGCCAGCATGAGGATGCCGATGCCGGCGCCGAAGTATCCGCCATAGACCGCCACAAGGAATTGAAACACGACAGCGGCCCAAACGGCGCGATGGTGTGGCGTGGCGGTTGTCCCCGACCTGTCGTTGAATCCCGCGAAGCGCCGAAACGCGCCCTGCGTCACGAAAAGGATCGTCGCGAAGAGAATCAGGAACGGCACCATGGTGGCAAAGACCTCTTCCTCCGTGCGCGTCAGCAGAACGCCGCCAAGCAGTCCGCCGAGCAGGCTCACGAGGAGGAACCGTTTCAGCCACGGTTTCACGGCGGCGATTTGCCGGCGGAAACCATAGAGACTTCCCGCTGTGCCGCAGACCAGGGCGAGCGTGCTGGTGGCGTTGGCGGTGATGGGAGACGTTCCGACGAACAACAGGGCGGGGAAAGTGACGAGCGTGCCGCCGCCCGCCACGGCGTTCATCACTCCCGCCAACCCCGCTGCCGCCGCCAGGACGATGATTTCAAGGCCCGACATGTTGCGCGGGAGTCTGGCGAATTGCCCGGACAACTCAAGGGGACAATGAGTCTCGTTGCCTCGGCCGCTGCGAAGCGTAATTGACGACCCCGCCTCGTTGTGTGACCCTTTCGGCAACTTTTTGAAATCCAGCAAAGGAATTCATCGTGGACATCCGGAAGGCAGTCATCACAGCGGCAGGCAAAGCTCAGCGAACGCTTCCGCTCCAGACGCTCGTCGATCGCGACGGCAGCCCAAAGACCGCGCTTCAGATCATCATCGACGAAGTACTGCAGGCCGGCATCGACCAAATCTGTGTTGTTGTCTGCCCGGGCGACCAACCGGCCTATGCCAGCGCCGCGGGGGCGCACTCAAAACGACTGGAGTTTGTTGAGCAAACCGCGCCACTCGGCTATGGCCACGCGGTCTGGTCTGCGAACAGGTTTGTCGGCAAAGCGCCGTTTCTCCTGCTCGTGGGTGACCACCTCTACGTGAGCCGTTCCGACAAGCGTTGCGCGCAGCAATTGGTCGAAGTCGCCGCCACCGAGAACGGGGCGGTCTCCGCCGTTCAGGCGACGCACGAAAGCAAGCTGCCTTTCTACGGCGCCGTGGGCGGCAGGCTCGTGACGGGCCGGAAAGGACTCTTCGAAATCTCCGAAGTCATCGAGAAACCCACGCCGACTGAGGCCGAGCAGCGGCTGATCGTTCCCGGTCTGCGCGCCGGCCATTATCTCTGCTTTTTCGGCATGCACGTCCTGACGCCCACGGTGATGGACATCCTCGCCGATGAAGTGGCGAAGCGCGGTGACAAAGGCGGCGTACATCTTTCGGTCGCGCTGACGAAGCTGGCCACGCGCGAGCGCTATCTCGCTTGTGAACTCCAGGGACGCCGTTACGACATCGGCCTCAAATACGGCCTGCTCACCGCCCAGCTCGCCCTCGCACTGGATGGAAGGGACCGGGAAGAGGTCTTGAGCGGACTTGTAGAGCTGCTGGCGGCAAAGGCCAAGTAGCTCCACCGTCCCGCCGAAACACCCGTGAGATGCGCGTATCCCGGATGTTTTACGCCAGGATTCCTTTCACGACATTCCCCGCCACGTCGGTCAGCCGGAAGTCGCGACCCTGGTAACGGTAAATCAGCCGTTTGTGATCGACGCCGCAGAGGTAAAGCATTGTGGCGTGAAGATCGTGGACGTGCATCGCTTCGTTGTCCTCGACATATTTGTAACCCAGTTCATCCGTCCGGCCCCAGGCAAAACCGCCTTTGATGCCGCCGCCGGCCATCCAAATCGAAAACGCCAGGATGTGATGGTCGCGGCCCGACCCCTGGCCCATCGGCGTGCGACCGAATTCTCCGCCCCAGAGAATCAAGGTGTCGTCCAGCATGCCCCGTTGCTTGAGGTCCGCGACCAGCGCCGCGCAGGGCTGGTCCACATCGCGGGCGGACACCGGCATATCCTTCTCGATATTGCCGTGATGGTCCCAGGCACGATGGTAGAGCTGGATGAAGCGCACGCCGCGCTCGGCGAGCCGCCGGGCCATCAGGCAGTTGGATGCGAAGCTTCCGTCGCCGGGCTGTTTCACGCCATACAGACCGAGAATGTGCTGCGGTTCTTTGGTGAAGTCGGACAGTTCCGGCACCGAAGTTTGCATCCGGAACGCCATTTCATACTGGCTGATGCGCGTCTGTATTTCCGGATCGATCCGTTCTTCCGCCAGCATGCCGTTGAGCCGGTTGATCTCTTCGACGACCTGGCGCTGCGTGCTCTGGCAGACGCCCTCGGGATTGCCGACGTAGTGAACCGCGTCGCCCCTGGACTGGAACTGGATCCCTTGAAAACGGCTTGGCAGGAACCCGCTCGACCATTGGCGCGCCGAGACCGGCTGCTGGCCCGATCTGCCGGCGGACGTGAGGACGACGAAGCCGGGCAACTCCTCCGTTTCCGCACCGAGTCCGTACAGCAGCCACGAACCCATGCTCGGACGGCCCTTGATGATCGACCCGGAGTTCATGAACGCGTGCGCCGGGTCGTGATTGATCTGTTCGGTGTGCATCGACCGAACGATGCAGATGTCGTCCGCAATCCCGCCGATCTTCGGAAACAGTTCGGAGATTTCCTGGCTCGACTGACCCCATTTCCTGAACTCGCAGAACGCGCCGCGCGCCTTCAGTTCCGTGTTCTGCAACTGGGCGAGCTGTTGGCCCCGGGTAAACGACTCCGGAAAAGGCTGGCCGTGAAGTTCCTTGAGCTTCGGCTTGTAATCGAAACTCTCCAGATGCGACGGCCCGCCCGCCATGCAAAGGTGAATGATGCGTTTCGCCCTGACCGGAAAGTGCGGCGGACGGATGATCCCGCTCCAGCGTTCCCCGGAGGGTTGTGCCGTCTCTCCCCGCAACAGGGCGGGGTTCAGCAGCGTGGCGAGCGCGAGGCCGCCAAGACCGAAAGCCGCGCGGCCGAGGAAGGTGCGCCGGTTGACGTTCAACTGAAATTCCTGAGGATCGGAGTGAGGATTCATACTCAAAAAGCTCCAAGCTCCAAGCTCCAAACACCAAAAAAGCTCCAAATATCAAAACTCCAACGCCGACGAGTCTTTGATTCGGAACCCCTGTTTGAGCGCTGTTTAATCAATCGATCGTTTGTCGGATCGCGAGGAAGCCTCTTCGAGAACTCGATGGTGCTCCGTTCGCCTTGACGTTTGGAGCTTGGCGCTTTTCTGGAGCTTGGAATTTGGGATTTGGAGTTTTTCATTCAGTAGCGTGTGATCGTTTCATGAAGATTCAAAATCACACGGCAGACCTGTGTCCAGGTCGCGAGTTCGAGCTTATCAACGTCCTTTGGCCAGGGAGCAATGCCCACGCGCAACAGCTTGTCCGCCTCGTCCTGATTCGATTTGTAGTGGTCGCGTTGTATGGCCAGAAATCGCGACAGCGAGACCTCTTCTTTCGGTTTGATCGACCGGGCCAGCGCCTCCGTAAAGGCCAGATTCAGCCGTTCTTCATCGGACCCGGCGTTTGCCGAAAGCAATCTTGCCGCGAATACGCGGGACGCTTCCACGAAGGTCGGATCGTTCAGCAGCGTGAGCGCCTGCTGCGGTGTGTTGGAGACGATGCGATAGGCGATGCATTCCTCGCGCGACGGCGCGTCGAAATTGGCCATCATCGGCTGGAGGAACGTCCGTTGCCAATGGGCGTAAACGCCGCGGCGATACTGGCGCCCGTCCTTGTTCGGATAATAATCGCGGTCCGGGAATTGCAGGTTCACGTAATAGCCGGGGGGTTGGTACGGAAACGCGCTCGGGCCGCCGACGTCGAGGTTGATCAGGCCGGCGACGAACAATGCCGTGTCGCGGACAAATTCGGCATCGAGACGGCGCGGATTCTGTGACGCCAGGAGGCGATTGAGCGGATCCACGTCCTTCAGTTCCGGCCGGAGGCTGGATTCCTGCCGATACGCAGAGGACATCACGATGAGCTTGACCATGTGTTTCAGGTTCCAACCGCTCTCCATAAATTCAACGGCCAGCCAATCCAGCAATTCGGGATGCGATGGCGGGTCGCCCTGCAGGCCGAGATCGTCCACGACGCCCGAAATGCCTGTCCCAAAGAACTGCTTCCAAATCCGATTCATGATGGTGCGCGCCGTCAGCGGGTTTTCCGGCGACACCAGCCATTTCGCCAGATCGAGGCGCGTGAGACGATGGCCTTCCGCAGTGGACACCTGGGGGAGGAAATGCGGCGGAAAGGGTTGCACGATTTCACCGCTTTCATCCTGCCAGTTACCGCGCGGAAGCACGCGCGTAACCACCGGCTCCCAGGCTTCCGTCACCAGCGTCGGCGAACGGCCGTTGCGGCATTCGAGGAGATCGCCGTGCAAGGTTTTGAATCGGCCGAACGCTTCCGCATCCCAACCGGTGCCCAGGAAATAAGCCGCCTTGACCAAATCGTCGCGCGGACCGGGCGTTTTCCTCATTGCTTTGGCCAGCCCCGCGCCGCGGCCCGACTTCAGCGGGTCTTGAGCGGCGAATGGAGTGAACGACACCCGGACGCAGCCCATGGCGCTGGTGCCGCAGGAAATCAACAGCGCGTCGCCATCGGCCACTCGGAGCGGCTTATCGAGGAGCCACACGGCGGTTTGCTTCGACTTTTTGTATTCGGTCGAGAATCTCCAGGCGTCCTTCACTCCAATGATCGCGTGGCCGTTGGCATAGCGTTCCTCTTTGCGATCGGCCTCGGCATGATGAAACGACAGTTTTTCTTCCCTCTCCTTGCCCTGTCGCATCAACGCGGCTGAGGGCGCAAGAAAAGTCGCCCCTCCGCCGCCGCGCAGTATGTTGCCATCGTGGGCTTCGTGCGGGAGCAGCTCAAAGCGGATCGCCGAGACCCAACCCGTCGCCAGCGGCAGCCGAATCCGATTCTGCTCCGCCGGCTTGCCGAGGAAGAGTATCGACCGGTCCTCCTGCACGGCGAAAGACGACTCCGCGGCCGCATTGGTGTCCTTGGACTGCAACGTCACCGACGGGTCGGGCGTTGCCCAGCCGTCGGGCCACCGCTTCAGAAAACTGATGCTCTCCTGGCGCCATTCTTTGAACGCCGCTTCGTGCGCGGCCTCGGACTCCAGTTTCTTGAAGGCGGTTTCAATCAGGCCGTCGATCCGTTGCTGCAATCGGGCCTGCCGAAGATGCAGAGCGAAGCTGTCCACTTCGATTTCGGGCGGGAAAGGATGATCGTTGCTCCAGCCTCTTAAATCCGGATTCGGAGTGTAGTTGTAATCGTTATAGACCCCCCACTGCCTGACGTCCGCGAAGAAGGCGGCGAGCGAATAAAAGTCCTTCGTCGTGAACGGATCGTATTTGTGATCGTGACACTCGGCGCAACCCATCGTCGAGCCCAGCCACGTCGTCGAAACCGTGCGCACGCGGTCGGCGGCGTATTTGGCCAGGTATTCCTTCGGCTGCGCGCCTCCTTCGCGCGTCATCATGTTCAGACGATTGAACCCGGTGGCGACACGCTGTTCGGCGGTCGGGTTCGACAACAGATCGCCGGCCAGTTGTTCGATGGTGAACCGGTCGAACGGCTTGTTGCGGTTGAACGAGTTGATGACGTAATCGCGATACGGAAAAATGTTCGCGTTCTGGTCGCCGTGATAACCCACGGTGTCGGCGAACCGAACGAGATCCAGCCACGGCACGGCCATGCGTTCGCCGAAATGGGGGGATTCGAGCAACCGATCCACCTGGCGTTCGTAAGCCTGAGAACCGGCGTCGGCGACAAACGCCTTCAGTTCGGCCGGCGTCGGAGGAAGACCGATAAGGTCGAGACTCAGGCGCCGGAGCAGCGTGCGCCTGTCGGCTTCCTGCGAAGGCCCGATCCGGCGCGCCTCCAGATCGTGAAGGATGAAAGCGTCGATGGCATTTTGAACCCATTCTCTGTCATGGATCCGCGGCGTTTCCGGCTTGCGCGGTTTGATGTAGGCCCAATGCGGCTGGTACTCGGCGCCTTCCGTAATCCACCGCCTCAATTTCTCCTTCTGTTCCGGCGTCAGCGTCTTGTGCGAGTCCGCAGGTGGCATCAGGTCATCTTCGTCGGTCGCAAAAATGCGCGCGACCAACTCGCTTTCGTCGGGTTTGCCGGGAACAATGGCGCCCTTCTCGATGGCGTTCTCGCGCACGTCCAGTCGCAACTTGGCCTTGCGCTGGTTTTTGTCCGGGCCGTGGCAGGCGGAGCACGTGTCGGACAGAATCGGGCGGATGTCGCGGTTGAATTGCAACCGGTCGCGAGTTCCTGTGGAAGGCTCGGCGCAAAAGCCCAACACCGAACCGGCCAACGCCGCCACGGCCAGCGCCAGCCGGCGCCTGGCCGAGCGAAGGGTTTCCGCGCGCGCAATGTTGTCGGCGATCATTCTGTTCGCAAACCGTCTCGTCATTGAGTGGGTTCCGGTAATTTCAACAATTCTAGCCCGGCGCCGCGCCCGTTTCAAAGCCTTAGTTACTTTTGGACATCCTTCCCGACGAGGCGGAGGCCAATCTCACTGCTCCAGCGGGCTTGACGGCCTTTTGAGATACGCCCGAACGCCACTGCGCAAGGTTGACGGTTTCGCGTCGTTTTGTGACCTTTGCGGGGGATGACTCCTGACGACCAGAGCGAAACCCGTTGAATCGAGGCAAACCCATGACCCGTTACATCGAACTCCCCTTCAACAAAAAGCTGAACCTCTTGCGCGCGCACGACGGCGAGTGGCCGGATCTCGACCACACGAAATGGTGTCTCCATTGCGGCCAACAGTTCGACGGCCGTTCGGTGCGCGTGCGGCAGGACCGGAAAGGGCAACTCTGGCTCGAATGCGGCACGCCAGGATGCGACGGATCACCCATCGATTGGGCCGACTATCCCTGGTGGGATGAAGATCACCCGGCAACCCGGGAGTTTCTCAGGCGGCAGCGGAACACGCGACGCCGGCGCCGCAAACGCAGCACGGGCGACGACGATGTCTTTTGATTCGCCCGGTATTTCCGGCACGGCCCTTCGACCTCCGGACCCCGCCATGCACAGCCTGACGCGCATCATCACCTCCGACGATTCCAACGTCCGCAATGAGCCACTTGACTTGCTCTGCCGGGAGGCTTCTGCCGATAAACTGCTTTCCTTCTGCCAGGAACTGGACGCCTTCCGGCGGCGCAGCGAGAATCTGTACGAGCGCGTC
>DATEKZ010000777.1:0-4442 GCA_035277185.1 Verrucomicrobiia bacterium | reverse complement strand
TCGGACTTTGTCGATGGCGATTTCCAGGCGGCCCGGAAGTCGCCCTTCGCTGCCGCGTCGTCCGGAGCCGCCGGGCGGCCGCCCAGCCGCGAAGAACTGGACACGCGCGTCGGCGAGACGCAGCACCGTTTGATGGAGTTAAAGCGGATGCAGGAGGAGCTCGAACGGGAGCGGACCGCGCTGGAGGAAGCGCGCCGCCGCCGCAGCGAGTTCCAAAGCGGCCGCGAGGAGATGCTGCAGAATCTGACGCGCGGCCTGGGGTTGCTGGAGGAGGCCGAGTTCAACGCGCGGCGCGACGCCGAACAATTGGCCAAATCACTGGGCGATCTCCGCGACGCGCTGGTCAAAGTCCAGAACATCCACGATGAAACCTGGACCCAGGAGAACTACAATGTCGAGATCACCCGCGCGTTGACCATCATTGACAATGCCCGCATGGAATGGAACGCGGCGCGGCTGAAATGGACGCTGCTGAACGGCGCACCGGCAGACGAGTCCGATCCGATCTCCGGCGACAAGCCTTCGGCCCTGTCGCTGGGATCGCTGAGCTTCGGCCATCTCTGCCGGCTGGGTCTGGCATTGACGTGGCCGCTCGCGATCGTCGCGCTGGGCGCGCTTGGCCTGTTGATTTTTGTCCTGTTCGGGAAATAAACGCGCATGCTTATGGGACTTTTCCGCACCAGCAGGAAGGCCGATCCGATCTCCGAGCGCGCCCGCGCGTTGTCGGCGGAGATCGCGGCCCTAGAGGCGCAGATCAGGGATCTCGACACAAAAGCGCAGCAGAGGCAGCCGCGGCTGCGCTCCACCGCGCGCCCGCACGGCCCTGGCGTTGCCGCGCGGGTCCGCGAACCCGTTTTCGAGGAGGTGGATCATCATCGCGTGAAGTCGCAGTCGGAGCCGGAAGTCACGCCCGGGCATTACAACGAACTGGGTGTCCGCAAATTCGACCTGGTTGGGGCATGGAAGCGTCTGCAAAACCATTTTCACGGCCCCCCGGCGAACAATCCCCAGCTCGTGAATTATCTGGCCGCCGGGAGCATCCAGGGTTTGCGCCCGCTGCGTTACGAAAAGCGGGTCGCCCGCAATCGCGTGATCGCGCTCACGCTTATCCTCATCGCGGTGGGCTGGGGCATTGTGGCCGTTCTCTCGAAACACTGACGGTTTCGTCAGAAATTGTTGAGGACATCGATCATCTGCCGCAATCGGCCGTAGTCGCGCCGGTTGAATCCAAATGCGACCCGCGGGAGTTCCACCCAGTCCTCGTCTTCTTTTTCTTCGGGTGTCGGTTCGATGATTGCGATCCGCGGTTCGGTGATGATGTCCCCGAAATCCTCGTTCAAACCTTCCAATGCGGCTTCAGAAGGAGCCCGCTTGAGGCGAATGACGAACAGCTCGTTGACGAAGCGGCTGGAGTGATAGTTCCGATAGAAACGCGTGATCCATCTCACCGCTTCGTCGGTGTCGTCAGTGAACTGGTAGAGGTGCAGGTCGTCCGGCGAAATCAGTTGATCGCGCAGCAGGTGCTCGCGAATCTGCTTGTCCCAGGTCTTCCAGTAAGTGCCTCCGGGCCGGTCGATCAACACGAGCGGCATGAGCCGGCTCTTGCCGGTCTGCATGAGCGTCAACGCCTCGTAACCTTCGTCCATCGTGCCGAACCCGCCGGGGAAAAGGGCGATCGCGTCGGAATGCCGCAGGAAAATGAGCTTGCGCGTAAAGAAATACTTGAAGGTGACGAGTTTCTTGTCGCGAGCAATCACCGGATTGGCAGCCTGCTCCCACGGCAGCCGGATGTTGGCGCCGAAACTGCGTTCAGGTCCGGCCCCTTCGTGTCCCGCCTGCATAATGCCCGGGCCGGCGCCCGTGATGAGCATGAACCCGGCCTCGGCAACTTTTCGGGCGAACTCAACCGCTTGCCGGTATTCGACCCTGCCCGGCTGCGTCCGGGCCGAACCGAAGATCGTGACCTTGCGTGTGCTGGCGTAAGGCGCGAAGAGTTTGAACGCGTAACGCAACTCGCGCAGGGCCGTCTGAATCACTTTGACGTCACCCCGGTCTTCGACGTCTTGAAGCAACTTGAGACCATTCTCAACGATGTCCTCCACCAGATCGTCGTTGTGCCCGCCGCCACGGTAGGCAATCAGTTCTCGGATGCGGCGCCTGAGTTCCGGATCCACCGGCGGTTTCTCCCGTCTTTCCATGCGCCGACACTAGCGTTTTGGCGGGCAAAAGCAACCCGGCGTGGTGCGGCATGGGCGCGGCGCGGCAACAGAGGCGCAAATCTTGTTTTAGACGCGTCAGAACTTTGCTGCGTGCGTTCCCCCTCACCCTAGCCCTCGGGGAGAGGGAACTGACATTCCAACGCTTGGTGATTCGCGGAAGGCCGTCCTTCAATTACCGCGTTTCGATTGGTCAAGAGATGGGGAACAATTCTCCCTCTCCCCAAGGGAGAGGGCCGGGGTGAGGGGGAAGGAGCCTGGCACACGGAAACACGTGCTAAATCCTGATCTGCGCCTGGCATACAGGATAAACACAGGCTTCCAAATCCGGGCTTGCAATCAACTGGGGCTTGGCTAACTTCCCCGTTCCGCTGACCTGGACAGAGGCAGCCAGCAACGAAAGAATTCAGTTTATGCCATCAGCAAACGATTTACGGAAGGGTATGGCCATCATCTACAACGGTGACGTCGCCGTCGTCCTCGAGACCCAGCATCGGACCCCTGGCAACCTGCGCGCGTTCGTGCAGGCGACCATCCGCAGCATCAAGTCGGGCAAATCCTCCGATGTCCGGTTCAGTTCGACCGAGAAGGTGGAAGTCATCCCGATGATGACGCGAAAGATGGAGTTCAGCTACAAGGATGGCGAAGACTTTGTCTTTTCGGATCCCGAGACATTTGAGACCGTGACGCTGTCGCCCGAACTGGTCGGCGATGCCAGGAATTATCTGGTCGAGAACGCGCCGGTCACGATGACCTTCGTGGAAGACCGGGCGGTTTCGATCGAATTGCCCGCCAGCGTCGTGCTGAAGGTGGAGGATGCGCCGGACGGCATTCGGGGCGATTCGGCGAACAACGTCCAGAAGCCGGTCCGGATGGAAACGGGGATCACCATTCAAGCGCCGCTGTTCATCAAAACGGGCGAAAAGATCAAGATCGATACACGCACGGGCAAGTACATGGAGCGGGCATAAGCTCGCGCGGCGGTCCTTCGATTACTCCGTCGGTTCGAGCGAGGCGCGGAAGCGATGTTTCTTTGCGAGCTCCAGGGTCACATTCAATGGTTTGATCCCGCCGGTGCAGGTGGGATCCGACAGCGAGGAGGCAGCGACGCACACGCCGGTTGTCAGGCAGCGCGGCAATTCCCACCCTTCGTGCAGCCCGAGCAGGACGCCCGCGCAAAACGCGTCGCCCGCGCCGGCCGTGCCGGCCACGTGCTTCGCGGGAACGTTCAACGATGACTGCCAATAGTCGTCGCCTTTACGCGTCCGGGCGAACCCGCCTTCGGGAAAATGGATCACGACCAGCTCGCGAACACCGAGTTGGAGCAACGCGCCGGCAGCATGCCGCAACGCCACCGTGTCGAGCCGTCCGTCCGGTTGGCGGATCTTGAAACCGGCCGTCCTGCCGGCCTCGATTTCGTTGAGGATGCAATAATCCACGTGCTTCAACGCGGGCGTGACGACGTGCGCATAGCGGTCGCTGTCTTCGCTCACGACGTCCACGCTCGTTTTCATTCCCGCTTCCTGTGCCGCCGCCAGGAGCGCCGCGGCCCGTGTGCCGAACTTCTTGTCCCGGGCATCCAGGGCGTCGAGCAGCAGCAGATAGCCGAGGTGAAAGATGCGGGCCTTGACCTTCGTGAATTCCAGCCCTTCACCGTCCCACAAGGCGTTGGCGCCGCGGTAATGGAAGAACGTGCGACGCCCGCCGTTGATTTCGGTCATCACGTCGGTGTAGGAGGTCGCGACCGCAGACGTGGACCGCAAGTATTTCGTGTCGATCTTATGCGCGCCGCAATCCGCAAGAATCAGGTCGCCCAACGGGTCCCTGCCCACCAGGCCGGCCGCGTGCAGAGGAAAGTCGACCCCCAGCTTGGCGAGATCGATCAAAACGTTGTAAGGGGCGCCGCCGGTGCCCTGCGACTGGCTCCGTATGTTCGCCAGTTGCTCGGGTTGCGGATAAACGTCAATCAGTTTGACCTGGTCGATGATCCAGTTACCGCCGGCCAGAAGGCCACTGCGCGAAGAGGCGGATTTGCTTTTCATGTCGCCAACGGTTTTCAGCCGGTCAGAACGTCCGATTGGGTATTCCGGTGCCCTTGCTTATAGCGGAAAACTCAGCGGCTGTCTCTAATAGAATCAACCGTCGGGCTGGGAATCTTCCGGCTCTGCCGGAGGAATGACATAATCCAGAACATCCGCACGATCCTGTCCTGTTTAACCGGCGACT
>DATEKZ010000776.1:0-4388 GCA_035277185.1 Verrucomicrobiia bacterium | reverse complement strand
TGGCAGGACTATCCAATTCGCGACTACGGCAAGAAATGGGACGAGCCGGATATGTAGGTCTGGAGTTCCGCGCTTACGCGATTTCTCCGGACCGCCTGAAGGCGGAACTCCGAACGACTAGACCGTCCGCCCTTTCGGGATCTTCCCCAGGTGAAAGATCAAAAACCCGTGCAGGAACTGACGAAGCTCCGTCACCTGCGCTTCGCTTAGCTTCAGTCGTGATGCAGCCGGCCAGTCGGCCGTCGAGAGCACGTTTACGATTTGTTTCGCGCCGGCCGTCAGTTTGTTTTTTTCCAGATCGGGCTTCAGGCCGAGTTCGTTCAGCAGCTTGAGTTCGAAGGCAAAGACGGTTTGCGGTCGAGGCGGCTGATGGGGCAGGTGATTGAGGAGCCCGCCCATCAGTTTGAAGATTTCCGGCAGGGGCGTTCCAGTTTCGGTGGTTTGCTCGATGAGTGCGGCACCGTAGCTCGCTTGTTGGAGGTAGGCCAGCTCGTGCCGCAACGCCTCGTGAGTGTCGCGCAGGACCACTTCGCGCAGCGTATGCAGTTCCGAACGACGGCTGCGCGCGAAGCTGAAGTCCGCGAGATAAAAGAGGTCCAGCTTGCTGCGAAAGGGCGACCTGGGTCGATGCGCACCTTTGGCCACCGTGGCGATACGGCCGAGGTCACGGGTCAGCCAGTGCACGATCAGGCTGGTTTCCGTCAGCGGACGCGTGCGGAGGATAATGCCGGTGGTGCTTTCGGTCATGGCAGGCTCGTGATGCGTGAGTGACGATCGGATTCGGCGAACAGGATTCCCGCACCGCTGATCAAGCATTCTTTCTCGCGGCCACAAATTCCGGCGAGATGGAACCGAGACTGATGATGAACTTGATGCCGTCGGCCACGGGCATGTCGAGTTTCGTCAGATCGCTCTCCGGCACCAGTATCAGAAAACCAGTAGTCGGGTTGGGTGTGGTGGGCACAAAAACGCTGACCACTTTGGCCTTTGTCTTCAACTGAACCTCCTGGGTTTGCTCGCCGGTGATGAATCCGAGGGAGTATTGGCCCGCCCGGGGAAATTCCACGAGCACAACCTGCTTGAACGAGGACTTTTTGCCCGGTGAAAACGCCTCGTTGACCTGCTTGATCGTGCCGTAAATCTTGTTCAGCAGCGGGACCTTCAACAGCAACAGATCGACGGCCTGTATAATTTTTTTCACCAGATAATTGCGCGCCAGACCCCCGATCAATCCGATCGCCAATACGGCCACCAGCAGGGCGACGAGGCTCCAGTACCAATGCGTCGGGCCGCTGCCCGCGTCTTTATGGGTCAATTCCTTGGGCAGGAAGAACAGCAGCGTGTCCGTGATGTTCGAGACGGTGCCGAACAACCAGACCACGACCGCGATCGAGATGACCGCCGGCAGGACCACGGCGAGCCCGGTGAAAAAATTTGCCCGCCAGCGGGTGAAACCACTCTTTTTCATTGCCGCACTCCAGGCTTGCGCTCCGGTCTCCTCGCAGGAAGGCGACGTCGCGAGGTTCCGACTTGCGATTTGCGGTCGGCGATGCTTTGTCCGGCGGGGCGAGACGTTTTGGACAGGCGACGCAGCGGAAACAGTCGTTCCAACTGGCGAAGCAAACGATTCTCCTCGCGTTTCATCCGGTCCCGCGCGGATGACGTGGAATCGTCAAATCCGCGCAGATGCAGCAGTCCGTGAACAAGATAACGGACGAGTTCCGACTGCCAGCTTGTGCGGAAGCGTTTTGCCTGGGTGACCGCATCGTTCAGACAAATGAGCATCTCTCCGTTGACGGTTCCCGGCGCGGAATCCGCATAGTCGAAGGTAATCACGTCCGTGGAACCCTTGTGGTTCAGGAAGGCTTCGTTGATTCGGGTCATTTCCGTCGCGTCCACGAGGTGGACATCCAGTTCAAATTCTTTCACGACGGTCAGTTTCATCACCAGCGTCCGGACAATACGGCGAAGGAGACGGAGATCAACGTTAAGAATGCGCTGCCGGTTGCGGAGGACCAACCGGTTCATTGCGCCCTGCCGCGATGTTCCTCGTAAGCGCCAATGATCCGCTGAACGAGCGGATGCCGGACCACGTCGCGTTTCTGAAACTCAACGATGGCGATGCCATCCACGTTGCGGAGGGCATGGTGCGCTTCCACCAGGCCGGAATGCTTGTGCGGCGGCAGATCGATCTGCGTGATGTCGCCGGTGACGACCGCCTTGGAGGTGAAGCCAAGACGGGTGAGGAACATGAACATCTGCTCCGTAGTCGAGTTCTGCGCTTCGTCGAGCACGATGAACGAGTGATTCAGCGTCCGGCCGCGCATGTAGGCGAGCGGGGCGACCTCGATGGTCCCGCGTTCCATGTGCTTTTGAATTTCCTCGGCGGGCAGCATGTCGTGGAGCGCGTCGTGCAAGGGGCGGAGATACGGCGCGATTTTTTCGTAGAGGTCGCCCGGCAAAAAGCCCAGCGCTTCGCCGGCTTCGACGGCGGGCCGGGTCAGGATGATGCGCGAGACCTTTTCTTCCTTGAGAGCCAGCACGGCCATGGCCATCGCGAGGTAGGTCTTGCCGGTGCCGGCCGGGCCAATGCCGAAGGTGACGTCGTGCTGCCGGATGGCCTCGACGTATTTCTTCTGGCCAACCGTTTTGGGGGTGACCGGCGCTTTTCTGACGGATGTCTGAATGCGGTCGGAGAAGAGGTTTCTGAGCGCGGAGACGCCTTCGTCTCTGACGACGTTCAGGGCGTAAGCGAATTCGCGGTTGCGGACCGGCGCTCCGGATTTCACCGAGCTTTCGAGGAGTTGAAACATCTGTTTGGCGCGCTCGATGGCTTCGGCGGGTCCATCCAGTTTGATCCAACCCTCGCGGGAGGTCGCCTTGACAGAAAGCTGCTCCTCCAGCGCCGCGAGGTTGCGCGGGTCATTGTTGTAGAGCTGCTGGGCGAGGCGGGCGTTCTCGAAGTGTAGGGTCTCGGTTGGCACGGCTCTTTGCGTTACCTCGTCAGATTATTGCAACGCTCCATCGTGCGTTGCGCGCGCCGACGCTTCGTCGGACTCCGGTGTAAGGACTTAACGTTTCCACGATGCAACGTTTCATAACGCCAGCGCCTCTCGCAATTGGCCGGCCAGTTCGCGGAGGGCTTGCGGGACGACGGTGGCACCGGCAATGACGGGCATGAAGTTCGTGTCGCCGTTCCACCGCGGGACCACGTGGATGTGGAGGTGTTCGATGATGCCGGCGCCGGCCACCTTTCCGAGGTTGACGCCGATATTGAAACCGTCGGGTTTCATCACCTGGGTCAGCGCGTTCTGGCATCGGCGCGTCAGAAGCATCAGGTCGCGGAGTTCGTCATCGGTGAGGCCGTTAAAGTCGGGAGTCTGTTTGTAAGGAACGGTCATCAGGTGTCCGCCCGTATAGGGATAGGTGTTCATCAGGGCAAAACAGGTCCGGTCCCGCGCGACGACGTAGTTGACTTCATCGTCACCGGATTGAGCGATGCGGGCGAAAAGAGAGTGGTCAAGGAGCGGCGGTTTGGGGGCGAGGATGTATTCGATACGCCACGGGGCGTGAAGCGGTTCCATGAGTTGACGCTAGCCAGCAGGCGCAGGGTTGTCAAAACTGTTGGCAGGCATCCGTCATGAGAAGGGCGCGCGCCGCGAAAAGCCCGGCGTCTCGGGTCAGGTTTTGCTGATGCCCAGCCGTCCTTTCAGGACGTACGTCAGGGCCTTGACCGCCAGTTCCATAAACAGGAACGGTTTGGCGATCAGGTCATTGCCGCCGCTTAACGTGGAACGAGCGCGGCTTTCGAAGTCGGTCAGGCCGGTGACAAATACCACCGGCGTCCTGGTATGCTCCGGAATGGCGCGCAGCTTGGCGCAAAGATCGAAACCGCTCATGCCCGGCATGTCCACGTCCAGGAAGATCAGATCAAACCGGTTTTCCGCCAGCATTTTCAGCGCGGTGTTCGGCTCCTCGACGCTCACGCATTTCAGGTTGGCTTTCTCCAGGGCGTAGATGACAGCGCGGCGTGAGATCGCCTCGTCGTCCACCACCAGAATGTTGGGTGTGGGACTATTGTCCGCGTCCGGAGCGCTCGTGTGCTCGAGGAGCACCGCCAGGAAATCGATGGTGTGGGCGACGGTGCGGATGGTGGAACTGTTGATGTTCTTCGGTTTCTCGTAGAGTTCCTTGAGCAACGCTTCGAGGGCGGACGCCATTTTGGCAATGCTGGCGAGGCCGGCGACCGCGGCGTTGCTGGTGAGCGAATGCACTTTGCGGTAGAGGGTAAACAGCCTTGGCAGCCGGGCCGTGTCGCCTTCGCTTTTGACGAACGCCTGAAGCTCGGCGCGGAGTCGCGCGATGTTGTCGGCCGCGCTGTTGAGGAA
>DATEKZ010000775.1:0-10010 GCA_035277185.1 Verrucomicrobiia bacterium | reverse complement strand
AGGCTCATTCTATTTCGGAGGAGGAAGTTGGAGCCTCCTTACGTCGGCTGCTACTCGGCTCCGGCTCAGATCCGCTCGAAATAACGCTGCTTTTCCCAATCGGTCACGGCGTCGCTGAAGGCCTGCTGCTCCAGGCGCGCGTGGTGGACATAGAATTCGACCACTGCATCGCCAAACGCGTCGCGGGCGAGTCTTGACTTCTCGAAGAGGTCCGTCGCATCTCGGAGGCTGCCGGGCAAACGCGGCAGTTTCGTGTCCACATACGCATTGCCGGCGTATTCGTCGCCGCAGTCCAGTCTCTCTTTTACGCCGGCCATACCCGCCGCAAGCATCGCAGCAAATGCCAGGTACGGATTTGCGTCGGCGCCGGGCATGCGGTTTTCGATGCGGAACGAATCTCCGTGGCCGACCACTCGAAAGCCGACCGTGCGATTGTCCACCGACCAGGCCATGCGTGTCGGCGCCCAACTGCCGGGTTGGTAACGCTTGTAGCTGTTAATCGTCGGGCCGTAGAAAAGGCACAGTTCGGGAGAGTATTTCATCAGACCGCCGAGAAACGAACGAAAGAGAGTTGAACCGATTTCCGACTGGGCGCGTGCGTGATGCGTGATGCGTGGTGCGCGACGACCGCTCTTTGTTCCGCGTTCGGCCAGGAAGAGGTTCTTTCCTCCTTTCCAGAGACTGATATGAATGTGGCACGAGTTACCGGCCTCGCCAGGCGCATACTTGGCCATGAACGTCACGCACTTGCCTTGTTGCTCGGCCATCTCTTTAACGCCCTGCTTGAAAATCGTGTGCCGGTCGGCCATCGCCACTGGCTCGGCGTAACGAAAGTTGATCTCGTGCTGGCCGCGGCTCCATTCGCCTTTGCTGTTCTCGATCGGGATGCCTGCCCCGGTCATTCCGTTGCGAATCGCGCGCATCAGCGCCTCGTCCCGCGTCGGCTGCATGATGTGGTAATCGATCCGATAATCGCTCGATGGCTGCAGCTCGCGATAGCCGCTTCCAAAAGCGGAGTGGTAAGTCTGATTGAACAGGTAGAATTCCAGTTCGCTCGCGCAGTAAGAGGTGAGACCCTGCTTCTTCACAAATTCGATCTGCCGTCGTAACACCGACCGCGGCGCTTCCGCAACAAATGCGCCGTCAGGCCGCATATAATCACAAACAACCAGCGCCGTCGCCGTCTGCCACGGCAGGACGCAAAGGGTCGAAAGGTCCGGTCGCATTTCGAAATCCCCAAAGCCGGCGTCCCAGTTGGCCACTTTGAATCCGTCGAGTGGATCCATTTCCAGGTTCACGGTGAGCAGGTAATTGCAGCCGTGCGTTCCGTGTCGGGCGGCCGATTCCAGAAAATAACTTCCGGTAAACCGTTTGCCGACCAGCCGGCCGAACGGATCCGGAAACGCCACGATGACGGTGTCAATTTCGCCCTTTCCGATCCTGGCCTTCAGTGTTTGGAGGTTCATGTTTTTTGTTGCGACATTTCCCTGCGCTACTATGGACGCCTGGCCACCTGGACGGCTGCTTTGATGGCCTGCCCGCTGCGGACGACGTCCAGAATGACGGTCTGGCCATCCGGCCGTGGGGCAATCTCTTCACGCAACTGCTGGGGCGTGCTTATGGGCCGGCCGTCCACGGCGGTGACAATGTCGCCGGGTTGAATCCCCGCGTTCGCCGCCGGACCATTCTCGACCACAGACTGAATAACAACGCCCTGCTTTAGCGTGGTTCCCAGATCGGGATTATCGGCGGGGATGAACTGGCTCATGGAGACACCAATCAAGGGGCCGCGCGCCTGGACAGGAGCGGGGTTGACGGGAACCCTGCTCTGCGCCGGTGGCGGCGCCGGTCGATTTGCCGCCAACGCCCGAAGCCGTTGATTCTCCGTCCGCAGGGTTTCCAACTCCTTTTGCTGTTCGCGCAGTTGCCGCACTTCATTGCGTAGTTTGTGAATCTCCTGGTTGTCTTTGCGCAAACTTTCGATCTCTTCCGTGTCGGCAGGGGTGCGCGTCCTCTGTTCGTTCTCTTTGCGCAGCCGTTCGGTGTCCCGGGCCGCAATCGACAGCTCTCGGTTCTCGTCGCGCAACCTCGAAACCGTTTGCTGCTGCCAGAGCACGGCGACCACACCCGCGGCCAGAAGGCAGATAAACATCACAACCGGAATGCCGAAACGCGCTTTTGAAGACGGGTCCATCTTAAGGCTCTCCAAACTCTGAACGATCACTCCGCCACATAGACATTCTTCAATTCCGTGTAGCCCTCCATCGCCGCCATTCCAAGGTCGCGTCCGAGGCCGCTGGTCTTGAATCCTCCGAAGGGCGCCTCGACGTGGACGCTGCTGTGGCTGTTCACGCTCAGCACGCCACTCTGCACGGCCCGGCTCACGCGGAGCGCACGACGAAGATCGTTGGTCCAGAGCGAGCCACTCAGCCCGTAAGGCGACGCGTTCACCTCGCGGAGCATCTGCGCCTCATCATCGAACGGCGTGATGCACACCACGGGGCCGAAGATTTCCTCGCGCCAACAACGATCCTCCTTGCCGACGTCGAGCAGGACGGTCGGCTCCAGATGATAACCCTTCGAATGCGGCCGTCCTCCACCGCAGGCGAATTTGCTGCCGCGTTTGCGCGCGTCGGCGAGGAACTCCTCCACGCCCGCGCGCTGCCCGGACGAGACCAGCGGACCGAGTTGCGTTTCGGGCTTCGTGGGATCGCCCACGACCAGTTTCTTCGTCGAGGCAATGAACTTTTCGACGAACGGCTCGTAAACGCTGCGTTCGACGAACACCCGGCTGCGGGCGCAGCAATCCTGGCCGGTGTTGGCGAAAACGCTCATGGGCGAGGTCTCGGCCGCGCGCTGCCAGTCGGCGTCGGCAAAGACGATGTTGGGCGACTTGCCGCCCAGTTCGAGCGAAATCCGTTTCAGATCGCGCGCCGCCAGTTCCATGATCCGACGGCCAATCTGGGTGGAACCGGTGAACGAAACCTTCCGTACCATTGGGTGCGTCACGAGCGCGTCACCCACCGTTCCGCCGGGACCGGGCAGGACTTGCAGCACGCCGGGCGGCAGACCCGCGGCGTGCGCCAGTTCGCCCAGCTTCAGAGCGGTGAGTGGCGAGAGCGAAGCAGGCTTGAGCACGACACAGTTGCCGGCGGCGAGCGCGGGCGCGGCCTTCCAACAGGCAATCGGAAACGGAAAATTCCAGGGCACGATCGCGGCCACAACGCCCATCGGCTGACGAAGGGTGAAATCGAATCCGCCGCGCGCGACCGGAATGGTCTGTCCGCAGAACTTGCCGACGGCCCCGGCGTAATATTCGAAAACTCGCGCGCCAAGCGCCGCTTCGTCGCGCGCGTCGCTGATCGGCTTGCCGATGTGCAGCGTCTCAAGCCGGGCAATCTCTTCGACCTGCTCGCGCAATTGTCGCGCGACGTTGAAGAGTATCTCTGTTCGCTTGCCCGGCGCGAGGTCGTGCCAACC
Organism: Verrucomicrobiia bacterium; assembly: GCA_035277185.1. Lineage (GTDB taxonomy): Bacteria > Verrucomicrobiota > Verrucomicrobiia > Limisphaerales > AV2 > DATEKZ01. The sequence goes on along the minus strand of DATEKZ010000775.1, from coordinate 6,530 downwards.
GGATTCCCAGGCGCGCTGGGCGGACTCCACCGCAGCATTTACGTCGGCAACGTCTGCAGCGGCAACCTCACCGAAGGGCTCCTCGGTCGCAGGATTGACCAATCTCGTCTGGTGGCCTGAGGCGGAGTTGCGAAATGCACCGTCAACAAAAAGCTGCGACGGAACTTTCATAGGACTTCCTGATACAATTGTACGAAATCCTCCTTTAGCACGCGAACGGCATTGGTCTTGTGGCACGGGTCTTCCATTGCCTGGGCGACCAACTCGTCGATCCGGCTTTCGTTCACGCCGTGCGCACGCAACTTCGTATTCAAGCCCAGGCCGGCAAGAAACTCCGCGATAAACGAGATGGTCCGCTGGTCTGCCTCGGCATCGGAACACTTCATCACCTCGAGGCCGCAGGCGATGCCGACCCGCCGGTAAAGCCCCGGCTTGTGACCGGCGCAAAACTTCATCCCCGCGACCAGACAAAGCGCGTTCGCCAGACCATGATGCATTCCGCAGACTGTCGAGAGCGGATGCGCCAACGAGTGAACAACGCCGACGTCCTTTTGAAAGGCGACCGCGCCCATCGCCGCGGCCACCAGCATTTTTCCCCGGGCATCGATGTTTTTGCCGTCCTTGTACGCTTTCGGCAAAGCGTCAACAATCAGCCGAATCCCTTCGAGCGCGATACCGTCGCACATCGGATGGAACACCGGGCAGGTGTAACTCTCAATGCAGTGCGTCAATGCGTCGGCGCCGGTGGCGGCCGTGAGTTTGGGTGGCAACCCGACCGTGAGTTCGGGATCGAGAATGACGAGATCGGCCAGCAACTCCGGATGAAAGATGACGCCTTTGCGTCTTGTGGCGTCGAGCGTGATCACCGAGCTGCGCCCGACTTCGCTCCCCGTGCCCGCGGTCGTGGGGATCGCAACAAACGCTGCGAGATCGGACCAGTCCGGCTCGTTATGGAACGTGGCGAGGTCAAAGCCGGGGCGCTTGACGAGAGTACGCGCGGCTTTGCCCACATCCAGCGGACTACCGCCGCCGAAACCGATCACGCCGTCGCAACCATGCGTGCGAAACATGGCCGCCGCCTCCCGGACGTCGTTTTCGACCGGATTGGCGTGGACCCCGGAATAGACGAACCACGCATGATCGCGCTGCACTTCACCGAGAACCTCTGCCAGCGCCCGGAACGCGCCCGTTCCCACAAGCCCCTGGTCCGTGACGACCAGAGGCCGCCCGATGCCGAGTGCCGCGAGCCGGGGCGCCAGTTCCTTCAGCGCGCCCGCGCCAAACAACGTGGTCGTAGGGAACGAAAAAGAGGTGATGCTCATACTGGTTTGGGGTGTTCGACGGTGTTTCCCGAGATGCGGCCGGCAATCGGACCCGGCAGCATTCCTTATCCGCGAGACCTGCTCGCGATTCGCACGAAGACGGGCTCTTGTCTTCACACGGGAGATTGTCTGGAAGAATGCCATTTGAAGTCGAGCGAAATGGCACGCCCCACCCATTCAGGGGAGAATTAACGCGGAACAGGTTCCTCCTGCTCAGGCTCTCAATCTTAATCCTAATCTCGCTCGCCTCAGGTCCTTCGAGATTAAGATTAGGGCAATTCAGGGGGTCTTGCGCCCAACAACGGGTTTCTGCTCCTCTGTTGGCGAGCGCCTGGCGTCCGGATCAGGGAAGCCGAATCGCTCGCAGAATTCCTGAGTGGGCGCCTTGATGCGCACTCGACGCTTTTGAAACGGATCGACGTACGCCAATTCGATTGCGCGCAAACCCAACGGTGCGGCGCCGGCCGAACGCTCGCGACCCGACAGCTTGCCTGCGCTCCGGCCGTAGAGAACATCGCCCGCGACCGGACATCCGGCTGCCGCAAGATGCACCCGTATCTGGTGCGTGCGTCCGGTGACCGGCCGCGCCTCCACCAGCGCTGTTCCTTGTCCGATTTGCACGACCTTGAGATGCGTTTCGGCCTCTTTGCCGGTTCGTCCGTCAATCTTCATGCGGCCGATCTGTTCCCGGTCGGGCGCGATTCTCGATCGGCACGTCCAGTTCGTTTCCTTCGGCACGCCATCCACGACCGCGAGATAGGTCTTCTCCATCCGGCGGGACTCGAAGAGCCGGCTGAAGGTGTGCAACGCGCCCGGACTCCTGGCCATCAACAGAATTCCACTCGTGTCCGCATCCAGTCGGTGAACGTTCCGCAGATACTTGAGACTCCGCGAACGAGCCCAGAAATCCCCGGCGAGGATGGAGGACGAGATGGCGAGGTGAAGATTACGGCTCGTCTTGTCCCAATTGTAAGGCACGAGCAACCAGCCGGCAGGTTTGTCGATGGCAATGACCGAACGATCCTCGTACAGGATGGGAATGATCGTCCCGTCGTTCAGTTCGATGCACTTTGGCCTGGGCACGGCGAAGGTTACGTGAAGGCATCGCCAAAACCAACTCCGGAGTACCCGCGAAATACGCGAACCACGCGAAAACACTTTGGAGTGTGCCGCTCTCCTGCGGCGCATCTCAAAAATCTTGCAGCCGCGAGCGAGCATATTCGGACGTTTCCTTTCCCCTCACCCCTGCCCTCTCCCTTGGGGAGAGGGAGTGACGATGCCCGGCCTTCTGGTGGAGGGCGTGTTTCGTTCTCGAACGCCGCTTCGGCCGTTCCCTCTCCTTGGGGAGAGGGTAAGGGTGAGGGGAAACGCGACACAACCCAGTGCAGGGCTGCAATAAACAGTGAGAGGCACGAACACAACTACTTCGTCGCATCTATCAACTCAATTAACGCCTGAGCTTTCTGACGAACCAATCTCTCGCTAAGAAGGCCCGATTCGATCCTTTGTTTGAGCCAGTCACGGTGAGCCCGTGAGACCTGTCGACTCTTGCTCCTCGTTGGTCAGTGCTGCAACAGCCAACTTTGGATGTATAGGATATAGGAACCATTGGTGTGGACAGCAAAAGCTTCCAGTTTTCCTGAAAACGCAGGGCGTCTATCTACTTTGGCGAAAAAGTGCGTAACGTTTGATGCCGGGTGATGGTGCAGATCATACCACGGAAATCTTTCGAGCAATGCCGGATCGCGAACTGGAGCCCACCTCGTGAACTCTTCCAGTTTGTTTGTTACCGAACTGCGCCAGGATCGGTAGCTCGGCTGGTCAATCTCAAGCCTGGCGACAATAACTGCATTGGACGAGTTGCCGTCCAGAGGAGCACGATAGGTCCATGCACCACCAACGTTGCTGTTGGAATTGGTTGGCCACTTGATCCCGAAGATCGACTCAAGGGGAAGAATATGTGGAAAGGCGACGTCAGCCTTGGACCGATTGTCGCAAGATGCCAAACATACCAGGCAAAGGAGCAATGAGGCATGGACTCGGATCATTTTTGGCACTCCAAAGGATCAAGGCTGCTGCGGCGTCACGACCCGATAAAAACGCGCCGAACCATTGGCTGCCAATGAATCGGGGACCTGGATCGTACGGGGAAGCGGATCCGGCGCCACATCCATCAGTTTGAGCCAGACCCCGCCGGTCAGATCGTCGGAGTAAAGCACGCTGTACGTCTGATCCGCACCCGTGTTGAAATCAAACACGAAATTGTCGCCTTCGCGCCGAACAGACAGGATCTGCAGATCTCCGGCGATCCGCGGATCGGTGCCGTTGATGAATTCCTCGCGGTTCGTAAAACCGTCGCTGTCGAAATCGAGGTCCGCATCACCTGCAAAAAATGGACTGAACAGATAGGTCACCTCCCAGTCGTCGGCAATGCCGTCGGCATCGAAGTCGGTGAACCAATTGGCCGGGTCGTTGCCGAAGTTTGCGGGCACACGGCGCTGAAGGGAAGGGCCTTGTCCATCGGCCAGTGTCGGCCACGGCTCACGATTGTTGTAACGGACCTTATCCGCAAGAATGTAAGGAACGAAACCGACGTCGGGAGGCACCGACTGCGGCGCGTCCGGCTTGTACAGCTCGATGTTTTCACCATTATTGTCCAACGCGCCGATCCAGGGACCGAACACCTGAACCTCAAAAGGGACGTTGTATTTCGCCTGGAAGGCCGCCGGATCCGTCGGGGCAACGAGCAGCCTGGCGTTGGCCGGCAACACCGCACTAACCGGAAAGACGTAATCGACAGCGTCGCCCAACCTCCAGGTGTTGGTCGGGTACGCCGCGTCGTACAGCGGAACATCGCTCGCGGTGATGTTGAGCAATTCGATGAATTCGTCGCCGCCCGGAACCGGATTATACATGATCCGGTTGATAACCACTGGCCCCACTTTGGGATACGCGTTCAACGCGCCGCGGCCGCCACGGAATTCCTCCAATGACGCGGGGTTGTCCGCGCCGAAGGAACGCTGGTTCAGGGTCACGCCCGGGCCAAGGCCGTTCGGATAACGGCCGAATGAAACGCCGTTTTCGCTCGCTCCGAAATCCACGTTGTCCACAAAGAACGTCAAATTGCCCGCAGCATCCGCGGCGGTCAGCCAGGCTTCATCGCCATGTGCCGAGTCGAACGTGAACGCGTTCGTGCCGTTCGCAGGAGCATTCAGCTGAGCTTCGTAAAACACCGCGTAAGCGCCCGGCTGAATAACCGCGTTGTTCGGGATACGGAACTTCTTCAAGACCGCGACATCATCGCTCAGGTACCACCCGCTGATATCGACTGCGCTGGTTGTCGGGTTGAAGAGCTCCACGGCGTCCTCCAGTGGCGGATCGGTGTGCGAGAGCACCTCATTGATCACCACTGAAACGATCGGCCCGATCGACGTCCGGCCTGGTGTGCCCAGATATTCGGCGCTCGAATTCCAATTGTCCGGATCGTCATAATCTCCACGGGTATTGACCACTTCAAGCGAACTGCCCGAGCCATCCGCTCGCTCAGGCCAATCGCCTGAATCGCCATAGCTGAAGGCATGAATGACGTTGTCGCTGGCATCGACGAGCGTGAGGCGCTCGCCCCCGTTGTCCAAACGCCCGCTGAATACTCCCGAAGCGATCATCACGCCATTGGTGTCGTAGCGCGCGGCAAACGATGCCAGGTCCCTCACGATCACGATTCGCTGACCGGCGCCCAGCGTTGCCGGGCCAAACGTGAACGTGATCCCGTTGGTGAAGCTCGCCCCGGCCAGGTCGAGCGCCGCCGTCCCGATGTTAATCAACTCGATATATTCAAAGTCATCGCCGCCCACCGGGTTGTACATGATCTCACTGATACGCAGGTTCTCGCGCAACTCGGACGTGTTCGATGGATCGATCAGCATCGCATAGTCGAAGTGGACGCGGATGGACTGCGCCAGACTGGTGGCCAGAAAGAGGCCGCCTTTTTCGGTCGTCGTCCCGACGACGAGCGGCTGGGTGAGCAGCGTGCTCCAAACATCATTCGTCCTTTGCTCGAAAAACAGGTTATCGCCGGAACGACGCAGGCGAATGACAGCTTCGTCGAGGTCGAAAACCCCCGAGCTCAACGCCATCGCGTTCCCGAGTGCGTCGATCCGCTTGGCGGCCAGCGTGTTCCCGTTCTCGATGCCGAACGCATAGCGATTGGTTGCGCCCGACTCAATCGCCTCGATCTGCAGACCGGTCAGGTAATTTCCAAACTGGCGGCTAGCGGGGCGAACTCCAGTTTGGAGGATCCAGTCGCTGCTGGTGGGCAACGAGCGCCAGACAAAAGGATAGGGCGCCGCCGGGTCGGTGATAGCCCGGGCCGAATCGTCGAGCACCTGGAGCACGAGCCAGCCGGGCACGTCGCTGAGCGAGAGCCACGCGCCTCCCGGATGATTCCACCGATAATCCACGTTCCGCAGACCCCAGAAATCCTCCAATCGAACGGTGGTAAACGGGCTGAACCCGCCGGAGCCGTAAACAGAAGCTTCGCGTGTGATCGACGCCTGTTGCCCTTCCGCATCGGTCCCCTGGACTGAAAAGTTGTAAAGGCCGGGACGAACGAACGTCGCGACGCCCTGGCCGGGTAGAGTCGTGTCGAAGTTTGCCAATAGCGCCGGCGGCGTCCACCCGTAACTCAAAGGCGTACCCTCGGGATCGAAACTGTCACGCGCGTCGAGTGCGAGCGCCTGATCGACGGCAACGTTCCACGAGTCTGGATCGGGCTTGAGAGACATTTGCGGCGGCGTGTTGCCGGTTTTCGTCACGGTGATGGCGGCTGCGCGAACAGCATTGCCCCACTGGTCCACGCCGCGAACATTGAGGGCGTTGAGGCCGCTGCGCAAAACGATTCCTGAAATGGTCCAGGTATTCTGGTTGTTCCAGATCACCACAGCCTCAGGCTGTCCCTCGACCTCGATGTTAAAAACCGCGTAGGGCGCCTGGCCTGTTAAGCTGATGGTGCTGGCATTCGTGGTGAAATCGCTCCCGCCGTTGTCGCTGATCTGAAGAGGCAACGTGGCATTGGCCCCCATCCGCGTCTGGCAAAATCCGATCCGGCCGCTGAACCAGGAATGATATTGCGCGCTGTTCACGGTGAACGCGGTGGTAGCCTCCTCTTCGGCCTGGAGCCACGCGTCGATCCGTGCCGAGTTCTCCGTG
>DATEKZ010000774.1:0-3547 GCA_035277185.1 Verrucomicrobiia bacterium | reverse complement strand
TTGGATAAGACGCTCCCCTCACCCGGGCCTCTCCCCCGGGGAGAGGAAGAAGCTATCGAGCGTGTCGCCTAACCTCACCATCCCGTGATTCGTCCCAGCGTGGCCGAAGTGAGTTCCCTCTCCCGGGGCTGCGGACGAAGTCTCGGCGAAAGACAGAAACTCCCTGGGATAGGGTGAGGGCGTTGGAACAGCCGGCGGGTCAACGGTTCTGCGGCCGGCAAGGCGGCGCGCCTCCTTGCCGGACCGCGGCCCAGTCCCTCGGGCTGGACGAACGCCGTCCAATCGTGAAATAGTCGTTACAGTCCATGAAAAAAGTCGCGCTCGTGTTTGTGCTGGCGGTGTTCGTGCCGAGCCTGGTCCTGGCCTGGCTCGCGGTCCGGTCCTTGCGCGACCAGCAGTTCGCCCTCGAACGCCAGCAGTCGCTGCTTTGCCAGGGCGTGGCCGATTCGCTGGCGGAAAAAATCAACGGCCTGCTGTCGGAGCATCAACACGATTTTGCCCGCCAGGTCGAGGCGCTGCTGGCCGACGGCAAGCCACTCGATATTGCCGGCGCGTTCGACGGCCGCCTGCGTCAAAACTGGCCCATGGCGGAGGTCGGCTTTGTCGTGTCGCTCGACGGCCAGGTTTACTCGCCCGACCTCTTTGATCGCGCCGAAGCGCGGCGGTTCCGGCTGGAAAATGACATGTTCCTCTGCAGCCGTGAAAGCGTGGCGGTCTATTGGAACAGTCCGAAAGGCGCCATCAACCTGTCCCAGCTGGACCAGAAAGAAGCGGCGCAACCGGGCCAGCAGACTTACGACAGCAGCTACAAATTCTCGAAGGAACAGAAGCAGGCGCGCAATGTGATGCCGGAACAGAGGTTACAGGCCGCCGTGGACAACAACTCCAGGATCTCGCCCGCCGAAGCCGAGTTCCGCCAGCTCGTCGGCGATTCAGTCGAGGGCACCGTGGCGCGGTTTCTGCAGAACAAGCTCAACCTGATGTTCTGGTACCGTTCCTCGCGCGACCCGCAATTGGTCTTCGGCGCCTTGCTGAATCTGCCGCGGCTCACCGATGACCTCCGGAACGTGGTGAAGGTCGATCCGCAGTCCCCGCTCAACGAGATCTGCGTCGCGCTCCTCGATGACAGCACGAAGGTGGTGGCCACCACCAAACCGGCATTCCGCGCGAACTGGAAACGCCCGTTCGCCGCGGCCGAAATCGGCGAGGCGCTGCCGCACTGGGAGGTCGCCGTCTATTTGCTGAATCCGGGAAAATTCAGCCAGTCGGCCCAGGCCATCAAGGCCACCCTTGGCCTGCTCATTGCCGTGCTCGTATTGGCCATCGGCATCGGCGGAGGGTTGATTGTGACAGACTTGAAACGACAACTCGCTCTGGCGCGGCAGAAGACGGATTTCGTCAGCAACGTGTCCCATGAGTTGAAAACGCCGCTGACTTCCATTCGCATGTTCTCGGAACTGCTGGCCGACGGCCGGGTCATCGACAAGGAGAAACAACGGTCCTACCTGGGCATCATCACCGCGGAAACGGCGCGGCTCACCCGGCTCATCAACAACGTCCTGGACTTCTCGCGCCTCGAACGCGGCGAGAAGAAATACAACTTCGCCCGCTGCGACCTCGTGCGTGTGGTTCGCGAAACCATGGAAAGCTACCGTCCGCATCTGGAACAGAACGATTTCAAACTCACCTGTGAGCTGCCGGAGTCGCCCGTGTTCGTGAACGGCGATCGCGATGCGCTGGCGCAGATTGTGGTCAATCTCATTTCCAACGCCGAGAAGTATTGCAACGAACAGAAGGAGGTCTGTGTGGAGCTGCGCCGGCAGGAACGACCCCTGCCCCACGTCGAGGTTCGCGTGCTGGACCGCGGCTGCGGCGTGCCGAAAGGCTGCGAAGAGAGAATCTTTGAACAGTTTTATCGCGCGCACGATTCGTTGAGCAGCGGCGTCCAGGGTTCGGGCCTTGGCCTGACGCTGGCGCGGCAGATCGCCCGTTCGCATGGCGGCGATGTCGTTTACGAGCCGCGCGAAGGCGGCGGAAGTTGTTTTGCACTGAGATTGCCACTGAGGGCAACCGAGGGCCGGAGTGATGGAGAATCGGAGTAATGGAGTGTTGTGCGGGACATTGCTCCATCTCCCCGGCGCTCCAACACTCCCCTGTTTTATCATGAAAACAAAAATCCTGATCGTCGAAGATGACCCGCACATCCTGCTCGGGTTGGAAGAGGTGTTGAAGGGCGACGGCTTTGAGGTCGCCGTCTGCAACCGCGGTGACCAGGCGGTCGACGCGGTCACGAAGCACCGCCCTGTCCTCGTCGTCCTCGACGTGATGCTGCCGGGCAAAAGCGGTTACGACATCTGCAAGGAGCTTCGGGCAAAGAAAGTGACCACGCCAATCCTCATGCTTACCGCGAAGGGGCAGGAAATTGACAAAGTCGTCGGTCTCGACCTCGGCGCGGACGATTACGTGACCAAACCGTTTGGCGTGCGCGAACTGCTGGCACGGATCCATGCCGTGCTTCGACGCACGACCAAAGCCCCCGGTGATACCGCGACGGACGAACGGTTCCAGATCGGCTCCGCGACGATCGATCCAAAGACGTTTCAACTGAAACGCGGCAAAGCGACAGAAGAGCTGACTGCGAAAGAACTGAAACTCCTGCAGGTCTTTTACGCGCACCCCGGGGAAGTGATGTCGCGCGACCGGCTGCTTAACGAGGTCTGGGGCTACAACTATTACGGCACGACGCGCACGCTCGACCAAGTGATCGTGCAATTGCGAAAAAAACTGGGCGACCATGGCGATGAACCGAAGCATCTGCTGACCGTGCATGGGGTGGGATACAAGCTGGTGCTGTAACGATGGCTTCATACCAACGAGCGACTCTCGCCCTGGCCGTTATAGGTTCAATGCTGCTGCTGGGTGGCTGCGACAGCGCTAAACGGCATGCCCAGGAAGAATGTTTCTACAGGATGATGCTGATGTCGGGAGCGGGCGTCTCGTACCTGCTCGAACACAGGCTTTCGGCTACGAATACGATTACACTGGGCGCTCTTGCCAACTACTTGAAGCCCGACGGAGTCGCGTGCCCCCACACGCAGCTCAAGTATGAGGATTTCAACCTGGTTGAGGGGCCAAAGTGTCCCGAGCACGGAAAGGCGTTCGATGTCTATTCCTCCGCATTGGCAGACAAGGACCATCCCTGTCGCGCTCGCGCGCTTCCGCTGATCGGCTACTCCCCTAAAGATCCGTGGAATAGGCAACACTCCACCGCCCTGATCGCCGGCCTGATTAGCGTGGTGAAAGAGGAAGAGGGCAAGCCCAGGGCTGATGCAGCCACAACACTCCAAAGAGTCACGCGCCAAAATTTCGGCGAGGATGCACGAGCGTGGGAGGCCTGGTGGAAAACCAACAAGAGCACTTTCCAGTTTAAGCATCCCAACTGATCAACCCGGATAAACCAGCTCCACCGGCGAAAACCAACGCACGCGCCATGCGAGTGGTTCCTTTCCCCTCACCCGGCCCTCTCCCCCGGGGAGAGGGAGAAGCT
>DATEKZ010000773.1:0-5609 GCA_035277185.1 Verrucomicrobiia bacterium | reverse complement strand
CGGCGCTAATCTGGTTGGCACTCTGGTTGGCATCACTGACCCGCAGAGTGTACGTGCCACTGGCGCCCGCCTGCACGTCCAGTCGCGCGGCCGTCCCGCCCGAACTGACTCCCTGGCGCGCGCCGTTGGGCGCAAGCAGTTCAATCATCGGAGTGAACGCGGCACCCCCGGTGGCCTTCGCGATTTGGAGCGTGATCCGGTCGCCCTGGTTCGCCGAGACGGACCATACGTCCATCGAGTCTCCAAGATCAATCGTGCCCTGGTGAATCGCTCCATTGGTCAACGATCCGCCTTCATCACCGGAAGGAACGGTAAAGGCGCCGGGGATTTGCGACAACTGAAGTCCATAATTGCCCGCACCCGTGCCGTTGGCGTCGCTGACTGCTGCCGTATAGTTGCCGCCGACGTTCGCCTGGATGTCCAGACGCGCAGCGACTCCGGCAGATTTGACACCCAACGATGCGCCGTCCGGCGCAAAAATTTCAATTCTCGGTGTGAATCCTGCGCCCCCGGAAAGTTTGGCGATCTGCACGGCGATGCTGTCCCCCTGATTTGCCACGATGGTCCAGGTGTCTGTTTCGCCGGCGGCGGAGATAGCCCCTGGATTCACCCAGCCGTTCGTGAGTGCGCCTTGCGCGAGAGCTGAGAGTGAAGTCAAGGTCGCGAACACCAGCAAGATCATCATCCACCACCCCGTCGGGCGCCGGATCGATCCGGAGACGGAACGGACGGGTTGCGCTTGCGCGGAACGGGGCGACCTGCTGAAAGTGGATTCCGTGTGGCGCGGGATCGTATCTTCTGCGAAATAACTCCTGGTGCTCATAAGCTGGTTTCTTCGTGCGTTATTGGGTGTGAAGGTCTCCTTGACCGAAGGCGGCGCCGAGAGGCCGGATCTCGTGGAAAACGGCCTCGAAACGAGTGAAGTTTTGCGTGTGTTCCCGTGCTCGCCAGTCTGAGCGACTCAGCCAACGAAAGGCTAATGCAGCGCAGGCTGGGGGGTGCAAACGGCATAACAACAGTACCGCGTCGTCATTGGAAACCGTACGATCATGCAACGCCAAATCACCGTTTGTGAATAGCACGTAGGGGCTATGCCTGACTTACGGGTGGTAGGGACGGCGCGCTGCGCCGTCCCCGCGCCCGGCAGGCGCGGAACAGCGTGTGCGAAGCATTGCGACCCAGGTTCGAGGCGGCGGCGGCCGCTGAACGCGGGCGGGGACGCCGCGGCGCGGCGTCCCTACCGCAATTTGAGTGTGAATTATTGCGGCCAGGACCGGTGCTGCTCACCGGCCGTCGAGCAAACCGCGGCCCTGGTTGAGTTTGACGAGCGCGTCGGTAAGGGAGCCGACGCCCAGCTTCTCGTAGATGTTTCGGAAGTGGTTCTTGACGGTGTTGACCGCGATGCCCAGGGCCATCGAGATTTCGCCGTGTTGTCTCCCCCGCGCAGCCAGCCGGAGCACTTCCCACTCGCGTTCGGTAAGACCCAGATCAACGGGTTTCCGCGCCGACTGGCGCTGTTGAAACCAATCCACCACGCGCCGGGCCACGGCCGGACTCATGATCGCCCCGCCGGCCAGGGCATCTTCGACGCTCGTCAGCAGGTCGCTAGTGGAGCCGCCTTTAAGAACATAACCGGAGGCGCCGGCTTCGAGCGCACGAACGATCTGGTCGGGACTGTCCACCACGGTCAGGACGATGATGGGGACGCGAGGCAGTTTCGCCTTCAGTTGCGGAATGACATCGGCGCCGGAAGGTCCGGGTAGAAGTAGATCCAACAACACCAGGTCGGGCCGCGCGCCGGGAATCTCTTTGAGAGCCGACAAGGCGTCGGCACATTCCACGGCCACTCGCCAGCCAGGGTGGGCGTTCAACGCGTTGACAAGGACGCGGCGAAATTCGCGGTTATCCTCGACGACAGCAAGGTGGATGTTGGCATTCATCTCAGCCGACCATGATTTCAGCCGATTCGGGAAGCTTAGGCAAGTGCCGGCTCAGTCAGTTTTCAGCGGGACGATGAATTCCACTTCTGTTCCACGGCCTGGCGCGGACTCGATCCGGCAACTCCCCCCGAGGCCCTCGCTGCGCGAGCGGAAATTGCGCAAACCATTGCCTGCGGCAGCGCGCGAACGGGCGTCGCCTTTGGCCGCCGCGGTATTCTGCCGCGCCAACGAGGCGAATCCCTTTCCGTCGTCTTGAACGCTGAGCAGGAGGCGCTCGGCCTCGACCGCCAAACGTATGGTCACGCGTTTTGCTTGAGCGTGCTGGATCACATTGCGCAGCGCCTCCTTGAACATCGCGGCGACTTCCTGGCGCAGGCGGCTTGGGATGGGCACCCGCGGGATCGTGGCCGGCATGTCCAGGTCCAATTCCACCCCGGCGGTGGAAAGGTAACGGCTGGCAAAGTTGGCGACAAAATCAGCGAGGCTGGGCAGTGTGTCGTTGCCCGGATCCACGGACCAGATCAGGTCACTCACTTCCCGCAACGCCTCTCGCGCGCGCTGATGGGCGGTGCCGCTTTCGGCGGCCGACAGCGCGAGGCTGGCGAGTTGGGGTCCCAGGTGGTCGTGCATGTCGCGGGCGATCCGCTCGCGCTCGCTTTCCAGGGCTTGAAGCCCTCGGGTTTCGAGACGGAAGTGCTGCCGTCGCAACCGCCAGACCATGAATCCACCCGCGCTGCCGGCGAGGGTCAGCAGGCAGGCCGAGTAAAACGGCCACGTTTGCCAGATGTGCGGCGACAGGCGGAACGCGAACACTGCATCGCGCTCGCTCCAGCGGCCTTCGTGATTTCGCGCCTGCACGCGAAACGCATACCGGCCCGCGCGCAGGCCGGCGTAGGTCGCCAACCGCACCGATCCAGCCTCGCGCCAGCCGGCATCGTGAGGATCGAGCCGATAGCGGATCCGAACCTTTTCCGGCGAATGAAGGCTCGTGGCGGTGAAACGGATTTCCAGCGTGCGGCCCTGACCCGGCGGGAGTTCGGGCGATGCATTCATCGCCAGGGTTTGCCCATCGGCCACAGCGCTCTCGATCGATATGCCGGGAGACGGACTGTTCGTCGGACACGTTGCCGGATCCACCACCGCGAGGCCGCGGCGGGTGGGAAACCACAATCGCCCATCGCTGGCTTTTAATCCCGCCGGCTGCGAACCCCCGGTACTCTCCAGGTTCAGAATCCCGTCCACTGTCCCGAAGTCGGCAACCGCGGGCGTTCGAGACCGGTCGTGGAGCCAGGCTTCAAGTTCCGCCCGGGCCACGCGGGCAATGCCGGCGGCGTGACTGAGCCAGAGCCGCCCGAAGTCATCCTCCAGGACGCAATGGATCGATTGCTGGGGCACCCCCGAGTCCGGCGTAAATCCCGCACACCTGCCATCCCGAAAGCGGCACAGTCCGGTCTGCGTGCCAATCCAAAGACCGCCGTCGTCGCTTTCGTGCAGGGCGCCGACGCGGTCATCCGCCAGGCCTTCGCGTTTCGTGTAAGCCCGGACGCGGTCTGGCTCCAGACAGGTCACGCCACCGCCCCAGGTGCCGATCCAGAGCCTGCCGTCTCTGTCCTCGAGCAGCGCCCGAACATCCGCGTGCGGAAGGCCCCCGACCCGTTCCAAGGCCGAGTCTCCATCTGCGCGATAGAGTCCCGCTGCCGTTCCGATCAAGAGGCTTCCGTCACGACGGACCAACATTGTTTCTGCTTCGCCGATGTCGGGAAAGAGCGGTGCCGCCGGGCGGAACATCCGGGGATCGTCTGCGGACACCGGCAGCTCGAACAAACCGCCCGCCGGGAAGCTGGTAACCACCTGCCCCGACGGCAGGGCGATCGCCGGTGAGTTGTGACGGGCGCCCAGGGCCTGAACGTTGAACAAGGTGATGTCGCTTCCCGACCAGCGACCGAGGCAGGCCCGGCTGGCAAACCAAAGGCTGCCATCCTCACTTTCACTGACTGAGCGCATCTCATCCAAAGCCTGATCGCCGCCAGATACGGCAGCGCCGCGCGAACTCGCTCGCCTTGAGCGCATCTCGTCCACAATGGACTCGCCTCCGAATGCCAACGTCGTAAAGCTCTCGCGTCGCAGCCGAAAAAGGCCCTGATCCTGCGAACCGAGCCACACTGCGCCTTCCCGGTCCACCAGTACGCAGCTCGACGCGTTCACTTCCTTCGCCACCTGGGTCATTACGATCTTGTTTGATGCCTCGTGCAGACGGAACACTCCGTCCCAAAACGACGTGGTCGCCCAGATGGTGCCGTCGCTGTCCTCGAAAAACGCCGCGCCGTGGGGAGCTTCGCGGAACGCCGGCTCGCGGTCCGTGATCGATCGAGGTTCGGAAGTGCCGGGTTCAAGCCGCCACACGCCAACGCCGCTGCCGATCCAGAGGTTCCGCCGGCGGTCCAGCAATAAGCCTCTGATCCCCTCACGCAAACGCGTTCCCAAAGGAACCCGTTTGATCTTTCCGCTCTCCAAGTCGGCTTTCCAGAGTCCCCCAAAGGTGCCGATCCAGAGCGCTCCGTCAGGCGCCTCGGCGAGTGCCATGATGCGTTTCTCTGCCGCGGAGTCCAACTCCATGTCGAGCTGCCACTGGATCGTCGAGCCGTCCCAATAGCCGAGGCGCCCGTCGGCGCCGAACCAGAAGCCCCCGGCCGATCGCCGCGCGATGCATCGGACATCGCGGCCGCGCACTTCGGCTTGACCGGGAAAAGCGATGAACCGGCCACCAGAATAACAAAGGATCCCGCGCTCAGTTCCGATCCAGAGCCTTCGGCCGGCGTCCTCGAATAAAGTCCGGCCGATGGTTCCGTTTGTCTGCATCTCTGGTGTGTTGGCATCATTGAACACCGTGAATCGCACACCATCGAATCGGGCCAGGCCGCCGACGGTGCCGATCCACAAATAGCCGTCGCCGGTCTGCAACAGCGCGCTGACCTTATTGGCTGGAAGGCCGTGTTCCACGTCCCAGCGATCGACCTGATACCGGGGATGCGAAGGGCGTCGCGGAGTTTTTCTACGGCTTCCTGGAGCCGCGGCGTCCGGCACGGGCATTAATGCCCGTTGCTCATGGGCAGCCTCCATTCGCTTTTGCGCACGAATTGAGACCATGAACCGGTTCGAATCCCCCTCACCCGTCCTTCGGACACCCTCTCCCTCACTGGGGGAGAGGGACGGGGTGAGGGGGCCGGGTTCACGGGGAGCGGCTGGAAATTCGGCGCGGAATTCCACATTGGTGGTGGATTCGCCGAAGAACAGCGAAGCGGCAGACCTTCGCGCGGAGTCCGGAGCGGCCCCGAGTCTGCCATCTTCATCGTAAGCCAGATGGTTGATCCGAATTGGTTCGAGCAAAGGGGCTGGATTCAGTTCGTTGCCAGCGGCACGGGCCAGGCCATGCATGGCGACGGCAACGATCAATACAAGAACCTGTCTTTGGGATCGAAACAAGCTTCCAGGCGCGGCGCTTCGCGCCACGAAAAGACAAAACATCTCTTCCGTCATAACCGTCGGCGATCAGGAGAGAAGAGCATATTTTTGATCTCCCGAAAAGGAACAAATCGAAGGCGACGCAATGCTCGCATCGTGATAACGCCACTGGCACAGGTAGCGCGCAGCCCGTCCCTCGGCGGCGGG
>DATEKZ010000772.1:0-2672 GCA_035277185.1 Verrucomicrobiia bacterium | reverse complement strand
CGCCGTCGCCGCCTGGCGACTTCGTTTCAAGTGCGTTCGATACTCAGAACGCGGATGACGGCTCCCCCTCTCCTTGGGGCTGCGGACGAAGTCTCGTCTCGGCGAAAGACAGAAACTCCCTGGGCTGGGGTGAGGGCGAGCGATACGTGTTGTCCGTCACGGTGAGCGACCAGTTGGTGCCGCCTCCACTGAGGGCCGTCGTGATGTCAACGGAACCGGCACTCGTCCGCACCACCAGGAATTCCAGCGTGTATTCTGTGCCGCTGACAAACGCAGGCGCGCCTGATAGTCCGGCCGGCCCTGCTCCCAACGACTGATAGAGGCCGCCTGAGCCCATGAGATTGCCGTCGCTCAGGTTGTTCCGCGCGAAAATCTCCAGCGGCGTGTCGTCGTCGAACGTGGCTCCGAAGTTCAAGCCGAGCAACTGAATTTCCGATTTGTTCGTGGAGCGGAGATAATACAGGGGAGAGTGTTCATGTGAGTTCTGTTGACGTTGGTCGCAACAGTTCGGGATCATCTGAACGTGAGAAAACGCCGCTGGCGTTCATCGCGTTGAGTTGTACGATGCTCTGACGGTAAGCAGAAGTGAGAAGCACGGATAGCCGTCGCATCGTATGAACGAACCCAAGTTCCCTTCCGGTCCGTGGGTGGGGTTCTACACCTACCGGCCTGGCGACAAGCACCGCATGGATTTGCAGCTCTCATTCGCGAACGGCACCGTCACGGGCACCGGCAATGACGATGTCGGCCTATTTCTCATCAATGGCCGTTACGATGCCGCCGGCGGCGAGTGTTACTGGACAAAAACCTATCCCGGCTCGCACGATGTCTTCTATCGCGGCTTTCGAGAAGGCAAAGGCATCTGGGGCACCTGGGAAATCGGTAATGACAGCCGCGGCGGTTTCCACATCTGGCCGCGATCCGCAAGCGAGGGTGAAGGATTAACCGAATATGCAGAGCAATCCGAGCCGGTGAACGCCATCGCCGCCGGCGATGTAGTGACCCTGCTGCGGCCCCCAGAGCCGTTTCCAGACACGAATTTCACGAATTCACACCGATTCAATCCGTGAAAATCGGCGAAATCCCTGTCTCTTCTTCTCATTCTTTTCATCCGTGTCCATCTGTGTCCGTCTGTGGCTTCAACTGACAGGCTCTTTCGCGTCCTTTAGCGTGTTTCGCGGGCAATCTCTCAGACCCAACATCGAACTTCCGCTCCCGATTTTGTCCTGTTCCTCAACAAGCCGGTAGCGCAAGAATCGCCCCCGCATGAAAATGAAAAGAATCCTACTGCTTTCGGCGTTCGCCCTCTCCATTCTGCCCGACAGCGGCGTCGCCGGGGAACTCCCCCGCGTCTCCGTCGTCAACGCAATGATTCAGCGGCCGGAAGCGCCCTGGCCGCGCGGCAAAGGTCACGTGGTGCTCGCCATTCCCGGCAGCCGCGAGGAGGCCAAGGCTTATCACGAACCGGGCGGCAGTTTCAGCCCGGCCTTCGGCAGTTTCGGCGTCTCCCTGTGGGTCACCGACGACAAGGATCGCCTCATCACCACGAGCGATACCCTGCCGCTCGAGCAAGTCGAACAACGCCTCGTCTGGCCCGAGCAACCCCTCTGGCCCAAGCGCCCGGACGTTCCCGGCATCGAAACGAAGACGTCCTACTACGACGCTACGTGGTCGTCGGCAGGCGCCGGCCGTTGGCAACTGCACCTCCGCGCCAAGGGCACCAACCGCCTTTCGCTCGTCGTCCGCAGCGCCGGACCCGCGGGCGCGCCGATGACTTCGTTGCATTGGTTCCCCGATGGACGGTTGTTCGTGAACGACCGCTGGACGCTCGCCTTCAGCCCGAAATCCGTCGAGGCCGAAGTCGCGCCGCCCGCGAACAATGACCCTACGCGGAGCAAGTCGCCCGAGCCGAAGTGGAAGGCCGAAGCCGATTGGGGTTACGCGCAATTCAAGCTGATGAAGGGGCAGGAGTATTGGGTGACGATCGACGATGCGCGAGTCCCGCCGCCCAATCCGTTGAAATTCTCCAAAGCGCGGGCGGGCCTGAAACTGGAGCTGCCCGACAAGCCGTTCGTGGACTGCCTCAACGCCCAGGTGGCGCACGTCATGATGGGCCTGGTGGACAACGAGACGCGTCCGGGCGACCCGAACAATTATCCGCTCAACTGGCTGCGCGACGGCGCTTACATCATCGTGGCACTCGCCCGCGCCGGGCAACTGGACGTGGCGAAACAGCTCTGCGTTCCCTTCGCCGAGAACGATTTCTTCGGCGGGTTCGGTTCGGAGGCCGACGGACCGGGCCTGGCGCTCTGGGCGATCGAGGAAGTCGCCGTTCGCGCGCGCGATCCCAAATTCGATGACTCGGTCTGGCCGCACGTCCAGCGGAAGGCCGGATTGATCCTGGAAATGCTTTCGGCAACGCAGCCGCTGCGCAAACCGTTTGTCGGACCCATCGTGCCCAAACACACGAATCGAAACGATCTGGACCTCGTGTGCGACGCGGCAAAGGACGGATTGATCGTGGGCAAAATGGATTGGCATCGACCGATCCTGTTCGTAAACGCGGTGAGCTATCGGGGTTTGTTGAGCGCCGCGGAGCTGGGCGAACGTTTGAAGAAGGGGGACGAAGCGAGCAACTGGCGGACGCGCGCGGCCGAGTTGAGCCAGGCATG
>DATEKZ010000771.1:0-4335 GCA_035277185.1 Verrucomicrobiia bacterium | reverse complement strand
TCATTCCGTGAAAGCCACATCGTTCATGTTGATCGCCGGGGAGGCGAGCGGCGACCTCCTGGCCGCCGAACTGGTCGGGGCGCTGAAGAAAGCGCCGCCGGTT
This sequence comes from Verrucomicrobiia bacterium, assembly GCA_035277185.1. Lineage (GTDB taxonomy): Bacteria > Verrucomicrobiota > Verrucomicrobiia > Limisphaerales > AV2 > DATEKZ01. Next base: position 4,232 of record DATEKZ010000771.1, on the reverse strand, counting down.
CAGGCGATTCCTTTTCCGCCGAGGTTTTTTGGGGCGGGCGGTCAGCAGATGGCGAGGCAAGGCGTGGAGCTCGCGCTGGATTTGACCCGGCACTCGGTCATTGGCGTGTCCGATGTGCTGAGAAAGTATTGGGAGTTCAAGGGGATCTTCGACCGCCTCTTTGCGCTGGCCATCGACCGACGCCCGGACGTGATCGTTTGCGTCGATTTCTCCGGGTTCAACCGGCGGTTTGCCCGCGCGATCAAGGAGCACGTGCGAACGCTCCGAGGCTCGTTCAACAACTGGGAACCGAGAATCGTTCAATACGTCTCGCCCCAGGTTTGGGCATCGCGACCGGGCCGCGCTTTTCAACTCGCCAGGGACGTTGATCTGCTGTTGAGCATCTTTCCTTTCGAGAAGGAATGGTATGCCAGCCGGGTTCCGAAGCTGAAGGTGGTGTTTGTCGGGCATCCCATGGTGGATCGACACAGAATCGCAGAGCGCGGAACACGGAATGCCGGGCAAGTCGCCGACATCGCTCTCACGTCGGCGACTGTTCCAAACATCCTGCTCCTGCCTGGCAGCCGGACCGGCGAATTGAAACGTCATCTGCCGGTGATGGTCGATGCCGCCAAACACATCAACCGGGCCCGGCCGGCGCGCTTTCGCATGGTGTTACCGAACGACGCGCTTGGTACGCTCGCCGAACCGTGCAAAGCGCAGTTGCACGATCTTCAGCTTCAAATCGGTGGTTTAGCCGAGGCACTGGCCGAAGCCGATCTGGCCATTACGAAGTCCGGCACGATTACGATGGAGTGCGCTTTCTTTGGCGTTCCCGCCGTGGTTTGCTACAAGACGTCCTGGCCGACCTACCTGGTCGGTCGCATCGCGGTCAACGTTCGGCATCTGGCCATGCCCAATCTGCTGGCCGGCGAGGAGATCTATCCGGAGTTCATCCAGCATCACGCGACTGGTGAAAACATTGCTCGCGCGTCGCTGCAACTGGTAAATGACACGGCGCGACGCAACGCGATGAAGGCCAGGCTTTCCGGTGTGATGCAGTCGCTGGGCAAGCCGGGCGCCAGCGAACGGGCCGCGGAGTCGGTGCTGAAGTTGCTGGACGAACAGCCGTGTCCAATCCGCGGCGCGCTCGGACACTGATGCGTTGAAATTCCGATCATCGGAGCATTCGAACGCTTCCTTCCCCCTCACCCGACCTCCGGCCACCCTCTCCCCCAGTGGGGAAGAGGGACGGGGTGAGGGGCACGGTTCATGGAGAGCCCTCTTTCGCTTTTCCGCACGCATTGGGACCATGAACCTGGGGATCGCGCGGTAGTCCCGCGGCCGCGGGAGAGTGCGCCAGTCCTCTGGCGCTTTGGCAGTGGGGGCGAGCCGGCCGAAAGCGCCAGAGGACTGCGCCCTGCTCTCGATCGGCGGATGAAAACGGGTTTGTCTTCGGACGCCAAGGATACTATTCTGGACAACCATCAGAATATCGATGTTTGGAACGAACCAACAATTCTTACGGCTCTTTGCGGTCGTGGCGTCCGGTCTTGTCATGGTTGCGCGCACCCATGCAGAGGACCCAACTCAAGAAGGAATCGAGTTCTTCGAGAAAAAGATCCGTCCCATCCTCGTTGACAACTGCTATAAATGTCACGCCGCCGACAGCGAGAAGGGGCCAAAAGGCGGGTTGTTGCTCGATACGCGGGACGGGCTGTTCAAGGGCGGCGACACCGGTCCGGCGATCGTGCCGGGCGATGCGGAGAAGAGCCTTCTGATCAAGGCGGTGCGCCACAGGGACGAAAACCTGCAGATGCCGCCGAAGAACGGGAAACTCCCCGACGAACAGATCGCCGACCTCGAAGCCTGGGTGAAAATGGGCGCGCCCGACCCGCGATCCAAAAATCTCGAAACTCGAAGCTCGAAACTCGCAACTGAAAAACATTGGGCGTTTCAGCCGGTCAGAGTCCCGCCCGTTCCCGCGGTCAGGAACAGACGCTGGGTCCAGAATCCCATCGACGCCTTCGTGCTGGCAAAACTCGAAGCGAAGGGAATGAGCCCGTCTCGTCAGGCCGACAAGCGCGCGCTCATCCGCCGCGCGAGTTATGACCTCACCGGTCTCCCGCCGGCGCCGGAAGAGGTCACCGACTTCCTCGGGGACAAATCGCCGGAGGCCTTTGCCCGGGTGGTTGAGCGGCTCCTCGATTCCCCGCGCTACGGCGAACGCTGGGCGCGCCATTGGCTCGACGTGGCCCGTTACGCCGACACCAAGGGTTACGTGTTCGAAGAAGAGCGGCGCTATGCCTACGCCTACACGTATCGCGATTATGTCATCCGCGCGCTCAACGAAGACCTCCCGTTCGACCGGTTCATTATCGAGCAACTGGCCGCCGACCAGCTTGAACTCGGTGAAGACAAACGGGCGCTGGCGGCGATGGGTTTTCTGACGCTCGGCCGGCGCTTCCTGAACAATCAGCCGGACATCATCGACGACCGGATTGACGTCGTGACCCGCGGGCTGATGGGATTGACCGTCACCTGCGCGCGTTGTCACGACCACAAATACGATCCGATCCCGACGAGCGATTACTATTCCCTCTACGGCGTATTTGCCAGTTGCAGTGAGCCGTCAGACAAACCACTGCTGGGGACGGTTTCACTGCCGAAGGCGTACGACGAGTACGCGGCGGAACGAAAGAAGCGCGAGGACGAACTCAACCATTTCCGGGAGACGAAGCAGCAGGAGGCGCTGACTCAACTGCGCCAGCGCGCCGGTGATTACCTGCTGGCGGCTTACGACACGCAACGGTTGGAGGACAAGGCGAAGGCAGAAGGACTCGCGCGCGAGCGAAAGCTTGATCCGAAAACCGTGCAGAAGTGGATTTCAAAACTGGACGAATGGAGCAAAGAACATCATCCGATCTTCGCCCCGTGGTTTGCCTTTGTCGCGCTGCCGGAGGGCGAATTTGCAACCCGCTCCACGGAACTGGCGGCGAAGTACAGCGGGAACGCCGAAGCGGAGAAACCGATCAACCCGCTCGTCGCCGAGGTCTTCGCGGGCCAGGCGCCTGCAATGATGAAAGAGGTTGCGGAACGCTACGGGAAGCTCTTCGCGGACGCCGACAAACAGTGGCAGGAGATGGTCGAGGCCGGGAAGAAGGAAGAAAAAGCAGAACTGCCCGCCGCCCTCCCGGACCCGAACCGGGAGGCCCTGCGACAAGTCCTCTACGCGGAAGGGTCACCCGCCAACCTCGGCTCCGGCGAGTTTCGCCGGGTCTTCGACGTGCCCACCAGCCAAAAGGTTCGCGCCCTGCAGCGTAAAGTGGAGGAATTGGATGCGACGCATCCCGGGGCGCCGCCCAAGGGCATGGTCCTGGCGGACAATGCCCAGCCGAACAACCCGCGCGTTTTCGTCCGCGGCAATCCCAACAATCCAGGAGCAGAAGTCCCGCGCCAATTTCTGGAGGTCGTCGCCGGCTCGAACCGCAAGCCGTTCGAGAAAGGAAGCGGACGGCTCGAACTCGCGCAGGCCATCGCGAGCCGCGACAATCCGTTGACGGCGCGCGTCATCGTCAATCGCGTCTGGCTGCATCACTTCGGCGCCGGGTTGGTTCGCACTCCGAGCGATTTCGGCGTGCGATCCGATCCGCCGACGCATCCCGGACTGCTTGATTATCTGACGGCCTGGTTCATGGACAACGGCTGGTCAATCAAGAAACTGCACCGCCTGATCATGCTTTCCAGCGCTTACCAGCAGAGCAGTGACGATAATGACCGCTTCGCCCAGGCGGATCCGGACAATCGTCTCCTCTGGAAGATGAACCGGCGCCGGCTGGACTTTGAGTCCATGCGCGATTCGCTGCTCGCGGTTTCCGGGAAGCTCGACCTCACCGAGGGCGGGCATTCGGTGGACATCACGACGCAGCCTTTCACGGCGCGGCGGACGGTTTACGGCTTTGTCGAACGCCAGAACCTGCCGGGAATCTTTCGCACCTTCGATTTTGCGAGTCCCGACACGACCAGCCCGCAACGCTTCGCGACCATCGTGCCGCAACAGGCGCTGTTCCTGATGAACAGTCCTTTCATCATTCAGCAGGCGCGGGAACTCGCGGCACGCCCTGAAGTCAAGACCTGCCAATCGTCCAAGGACACGGTGCGCGCGCTCTATCAGGTTGCCTTCCAGCGCCCCCCCGAACGCGACGAGGTCCAACTGGGAATGCGGTTCCTCGAAGCGCAGTCGCCCAAACCGG
>DATEKZ010000770.1:0-3624 GCA_035277185.1 Verrucomicrobiia bacterium | reverse complement strand
CGTGCGCCTTGTTCCGTGGAAATTGTGCGCGCCTCAACCAAAGGGTAAACCATGAAAACCGACATTAAACTCGATGCCTGGAACGTCTCGGCCGAGGACTTTCCCCACTTTGGCGCCGAGGCCGAAAAGCTGGAGTTCCTGCTGGGCTACGCAGTCCTTGCGCCTTCCAGCCACAACACCCAGCCTTGGTTGTTCAGGATACGAGGGGACGAAGTCGAACTCTATGCCGACCGCACTCGTGCCTGTCGGGTGGCGGACCCGGACGATCGCGAACTGATCATCAGTTGCGGTGCGGCCCTTTGCCACTTACGCATCGCGATGAGGCATTTTGGTTATCTCGGCAAGGTGGAGTTTCTTCCCGATAAAGGCGATCCCGATCTCCTCGCGCGGATCCGTCTGGGGCTCCAGGCCGAAACATGTGTGGAGGACAATCTGATCTTCCACGCCATCACGAAACGGCGGACCAACCGCCAGTCCTTCAGCAACGATCCGGTGCCGGAGCCGCTGCTCGCCGCGCTGGAGAACGCCGCGGCAAAGGAAGGCGCTCGTCTGCAAATCCTCCGGAGCGAACAGGCGCGTTACGCACTGGCTGATCTCATCGCGGAAGCGGATCGCAGGCAGTGGGCCAACAAACGATTCCGGCTGGAGCTGGCCGCCTGGGTGCACGCGAACCGGAGCGCCAGCCGCGACGGCATTCCCGGGTACGCGCAGGGGATTGATGATCTGATGTCATATGCCGGACCGCTGGTCGTCCGCACGTTTGATATGGGCGAAGGACAGGCGGCCAAAAACCGTGAACTGGCCACCGGTTCGCCGGCGCTGGCCGTGCTGGGAACCAACGGTGACACGCCGCGCGAGTGGCTTGCCGCCGGACAAGCGTTGGCCCGTGTGTTGTTGCGCGCGCGCGTCGAGGATGTCTGGGCGTCATTTCTGAACCAGCCCATCGAGATTCCCGCGCTCCGCCAAAACCTTCCGCACGCCATCGGGCACAGCGGTTTTCCGCAATTGATTCTCCGCCTGGGGTTCGGCCCGGACGTGCGCCCCACTCCGCGTCGGTTCGTCGATGAGGTTTTGATCTGAGCCGGACGGCCACAATCGCGCGGAGAATCTGCCGCCAGGCAAAGGATGGCCAGCTTTCGCCAAATTCGGAAAAGCGCAGGACGAATCACAATGGTATTCAAGTGAGTGATGGTCGCGGAGTCGCCGCGACGCAAAATCTGAACAAAAAACATGACTCGAAAGGAATTATGATCGGTGCCTACATCACATTTGCCGTTGCAGTCGGAATCGTGCTGACCTATGTCGCCGTCCTTCACCACTTTCTAGGTGATGCTGATAAAGACCTGCCAGAGGCCCAAGTCAGGACTCCCCGGACGGCATCGCATTCCAACCTGGAGGAAGCACTGGTCATTCGGTGATTCCATTCCGCTTACGGAAAGTAAAATTGCAAATTTCCGTCGTCGGTCTCTGTAGCGGGATCATAACCAACAATCGTTTGCACAAGACGGGAGTCGTTAATCTGATGGACTGAACCGTCACTTAACGCAACTATCCCCCTATTCTCGCCGTGGCAAATCCCTCTTCGCCATTTTGCGGAACGCGCCTGGGTATCCGGTGAGGTGAGGATGAAGCAGTTGATATCCTGTACTGACTCAACCTCAATTTCCCAAGGTTGATTTGACGAATTGCGTGTTCTTAGGTGCGGTGCGGACTATTTGCGTGGCGAACTGCCTTTCCGACTCGCAGTCGTCAGCTTTACAAACCGCCTCGCCTTCTGCATGGAATCGATAAATCTCCTCCACGTGCCGGTTCTTGAAACAAACATCTGCCGAAGCCCTGCGAACGCTATGTTGGCGGGAACGTGCTTGCGGGCCAGAGGTGGTAAGGCGTGGATGTCGCTCCGCAGCGCAGCGTTCCTGGCGCACGAAGCGCTGAGTGAGATCGCCCGTGTTACGGTTCAGAATCTACTAAAGGTCGCCGCGGGTGAATCCGTTCTCGATGGAACGATGCTCTAGGGCGAACGGGATCGTAGATGGCCAACCAGCACGGCCAAGGCCCGCTTCCGGTCGCCCAGTTTTGACAGCCAACGTTCAATCCATCCCCTAATCCGAAGTGGCAGGTCGTGCCCCGTCAGAGCCTCTCTGCGGGTTCGAGGTTGACGGACGACGGAATGGACTGGCGCACCTTTTTCACCCACCGCTGGAAAATGTCCCTGGCGAATGGCACGGCTTCGTCGAGCGGGACGGATTCGCGCACGGTTTCGGACCGGGGCAGCCATCGCGGCGCCAAATGGCGCCCGCCGGTGGAGAGATCCACGGTACGAACGAAGCTGTTCAGCCGTACCGCGATGGAACCGGTCGCGGCGTTGTAAGTGGCCTCGGCGGTGGCGCAGACCTCATCCCAGCCGTCTTCCAATTCCAGCAGTTCCACGATCTCGCTGAGTGAAATGACCCTTCTCATATCCACATCACGATCGCCTGCCAGGACCGAAACGCCCACCGCGAAGCTAACCGTTAATTGTCTTGAATTCCCTGGCATCAAATGCCTGCAACGTCTCGGTACGCACGTTGCCCAAGGCTGCAAGTTGCGCCAGGCAGCGCAGAGCTTTTTTCTCGTCTCCACTCAGGATGAGCACGCCGTCAAAAGCGCCGGCAGTCCAGAGTTGGGTTTCGACGGCAACGCCGGCCTTTGCGGCGACCTTCTTGAACGTCAGGGCGCGGTCAGGCGATTTCTTGATGTTTCGTGCGCCTTGGTCAGTGAAACGAATCAGTGTTACGTATCGAGCCATATGGGTTTCCTTTCTCTTGGGGGTTTGTGTGTCGGGTTCAAAAGACTTCGGCCTTCAAGCCCGCGATTTCGCGCACGCGCCGGGCGATGCCCGACAGCGTGCGCAACGGCAAGTGACCACATTCGGAATGCGGCGCAGGGCGTGTGGCGGAGTAGATTTGCACCAGCGGAATTTGCGCGCCTGCGTCCTTAAGCTCTTTGAGGCGCTGAACATAGGCTTCAACTTCGGTTGCTGATGGTCCCTCGCCCTTGATAGCCGGGAAGAGGCTTTGAATGATGACCGGCCGCCGCCGGGCCAGACGCAGGATATTCGATACAATTCTCTCGATGGTGCAACCGGGCTTGTTCACCCGGTTCATATAGTCCTGCGTGCCGGCTTCGAGCTTGGCCCAAACCTCATCTCGCGAAGTGAGAAGGCGCAGGCCCTCTTCCACTTCCGGCCGGTCGAGGCCGCTGGCATTGGTGACCAGGACAAGCTTGAAGAATGGAAACCGTCGGCGGGCGCGGAGATGTATCACTGCCTCCACAGCCTCCACGAAGTTTGGAGAAAGGGTCGGCTCGCCGTCGCCGCTCAAGGTCACATGACGGAGTTTAAGGAGGTCTTCAGGGAGCCTTTGGTAGCACGGGCACTCACGAATGCGACCAGAGTGGACCAGTTCCAGCGTGCGCTCCAGTTCCTCGACCATCAGGCCGACATCGAGCTTCGATTCCGCCGCCGGCTCGGCGCGGTTCACCTCGCAATAGACGCAGTCGAAGTTGCAGAACTTGTCGGGATTCATGTTCACGCCTACGGACAGTCCGCGGGCGCGCGGCGAAATCACGGCGTAAACAAACCGG
>DATEKZ010000769.1:0-2464 GCA_035277185.1 Verrucomicrobiia bacterium | reverse complement strand
TGATTGCGTTCTCTCGTCCGGACGCAGACTGACAAAGAGCGCGGGATAGCGGAAACTAATGATATGAACAGCGATGTTTCGACCCGGAAGGCACCACCCCACAAGCGGACTCGCCCTGCCTTCACGCTCATCGAGCTTCTTGTGGTCATCGCGATCATCGCAATTCTGGCGTCGTTGTTATTGCCCGCATTGGCGAAGGCGAAGTCGAAAGCAATTCAGATAAAATGCGCCAGCAATACCAAGCAACTGGGCATCGCCATACGGATGTACTCGGACGACAACCGGGATCGGTTTCCTGATTGTTCCGGGGCTTTTTGGCCGTGGGATATCCCGGCACGCGCCGCCAACGCCTTCGTGAAGAATGGGGGGACGCGCAACGTCCTCTATTGTCCGGCATTCTGGAAACAGAACGACAACGAACTATGGACCTTTACAACCGGACAGACAAACGAAGTCGCGGCAGAGAACGCCGGGGGGTATCGGGTCGCCGGCTACGCATTTGCGTTCGGACCGCCTCCTCCTCAGGGGATCGAAGCGCCGGGTCGCCTTCACGTAACGAATGTTACTGAATCGTTCAATCCCAGACCCTGGACAGTCAACGGAGTCCAGGTAAATCCGGGAGCCTCAGAGCGTGTGATCGCGGCTGATGGAACGCTTTCGAATACGGACAGGCGGGACACGGCCCCGGGAGGCAGGAATTTCTCCCACGTCTATGGCGGATGGGGAAATGGGACCAAACCTCATTCAACGGCGCATTTGAAGGGTAAGTTGCCCGATGGAGGCAACCTGCTGTTTCTGGACGGGCACGTGGAATGGCGGAAATTCGAAAAGATGGTCGTTCGCACTGTGCCGCCGCATGGCGGAGGCCGTCCGCCGTTCTGGTGGTAAGCCCCTCGTTTTGGTATCTACGCTTGAAGCCACGTTCATCAGGTCGCCACCCTGAGTTCGACCGCGGAGACGGAGGCGGCCGGGAATTCCCAGATCGAGTCTTTGTTAAGCGGTTTCTCGACAATCTTCATCACGTTCCCGCTGTTTAAATAGGAGAGTTCGACCATCGGATCGTCAGCGATCTCGAAGACGGACCCGCTCTCGATGATTTTGTCGGCGACCTGAAGTTTTGCTTTCACCGTCCCCGTGCGCCGAGTGTTGGCGACGTGGAGAAACACGGTGTTGTCCCTCCGGCTGGCAACCACATCCAGTCCGTCCGGCGCGCGAGTCAATTCGAGGGCGTGCGTGCCGATGTGGTGGCGGTAAAGTCGCATGACGCGGGCAACGGGCTGGAGATAGGCGCGGCCCTGGCCCTTTGGAACCGGAATCATCACGGCATTGTTCTGCCACCGCGTCCCGCAGAAATCAGCCGCCGTGGCGATTTTCAATACGTCGCCGTGGCGCTGGTGATTGTTCAGGATGCGGGCGTAGGAAACGCCGGCCGCCCAGGTGGCCAGCACATCGCATCGGTCGCGGCCGGGAATGGCGAAATGACATTCGGTCATGGCCAGAGGAATCCGATGGCTGCCAAGGTTGTCCCGGACGGTGCGAATCTTGGCGTCGTTGAGTTGCCAGGCATTCATCAATTGCTGCCACGTTGCCTCCGGATCTCGCCGATAGAGTTCGCCGCGCAAGACCGGACGCTGGATGTAGTCCGGATCGAACATGTGGTGAAAGGCAATGAACTGGACGTGCTCACCCGCAATCTCCGCCATCCGGCGCGCCCAACCGCTGTCGCCCCACGCGATCAGTTGAATCGCCGGGTCGGCGGCGCGCATCGCTTTGGCAAACTCGACGGTCTTCTTTGCGGCAGTTTCGATGTCGAAGCCGTTCCTGTCGTAGGAAGTCTCGTTGCCAATCTGCCAGTGCGTGATCGTCAGCGGTGTCGCGTGGCCGTGGGCGCGGCGTTCGGAATTGGCCGGGTCGTTGCAATAAGCGACCCATTCGGCGGCTTCTTTCGCATCGGCGGTGCGAACGGCGCCCTTGGCGTTCATGTACTGCTTGCGGCCATCCGACTCGAAGTTGACGCACATCAACGGCTCGGCCTGCACCCGGCGACAAAAGTCCACGAACTCGCCGGTGCCAACCTGGTTCGATTCGATTCCGCCCCAAAGCAAATTCAACATGGGCGGTCGCTTATCCCGGGAGCCAACGCCTTCCCGCCACCGGTAGAAATCGATGAAGATGCCGCCCCATCGCATCATCGGCGGGGCCAACTCACGCGTGACCTCGACGACGTCCTCGCGCCACTGGTCGCGGTGATGGTCCCAGGCGGCTTCCACCGAGCCATCCGTGGCGCCCAGCGGCTCCATGAACTGCATGAAGAGATGGGGTGACAGTTCGAATTTGGGCGTGGGGTTGACGGTAAGGGCGTGCGCATCGGGTTCCTCGGCCTGAGCATGGAACGATGCCCCGCTGACGGCGGCCCCGGCGCTGGCGGCGAGAATTCCTATGGCGCGCCGACGGGAGAGTTTGC
>DATEKZ010000768.1:0-3165 GCA_035277185.1 Verrucomicrobiia bacterium | reverse complement strand
GCGACCGGCGGCGGGGAAGGAGCCGGCACGGGTTCTTCGGACCTGGCAACGGCGGTCGTCACAACCGTGGAAGCGGCCGCGGCCGGCGCGTTGGTGGCGATCGGCGCGCGAATGGGTTCTCCACGGATTTCGCTGATTTCCGGGGTCTTGCTTTGCGATGACGATTCCTTGCTGCACGAAACCGCAAGCAGGAGAAGGATTGCGATGACGAAACCGCTTTGATAGGCGGTTCGCAGGTGATTTGTCACCGATCGAGCGTTCTTGGATTTCGTCGTCACGAGTATTTCTCCGTCTCGCTGCGTCAATTCCCCTTCGGAAAGTTGAACGCTACGTTCTGGTATGTCTTACCTTTGATTGAGATCTCTTTCAACACCGCATCGAAGGTTTTCTGCGTCTTGAGCCAATCGGCCTGCGCCTCGAACATCGACGTGTCACCCACGGTTTCACCGGTTGTGCTGTTGGCCACGGGCTTAAAGGTCAACGTTTCTTCGCGATCGGGCAGCTTCACCGTCACGGTAAGCGATTCCATGGAAATGCGCACAAAGTTTTCCATGTGCGCGCTCAAGACATACGCCTGCATCTTTCCCGCGGCGGCATCGAGGACGAATTCCAGGTGGTATTCTTCAGTGCCCAGGACGACGCCAGTGCCGCCGTGCGGCGGTTCGTGGTGATGCCCGGCGCTGCTGCCGGCGGCAGCATCCCGGTTTGAGTCGCACCCGGCCAGCGCGAGCATTAGAAACGCCGCGACCAAAGGGATTGTCTTTTTCATTGTTTTTAGGGCACGGCTGAGCCGTCCGTATGTCGGCGCAATTGGACGCCCGCCTCACCACGGCCCTCTCCCCCAAGGAGAGGGTGAATCATTGGCCGCTTCTTTGGAATGGCGCGAGTCGGAGTTGCGTGGAGTGTGGTCGAGCAATCAAAAGACGGGCGAAAGCCGTTCCCTCTCCTTGGGGAAAGGGTCAGGGTGAGGGAGGGCCAAAAGTCCAACTGCATAAGTAGGGTTGAGTGTGCTGCATTGCGGCCGACTTTCAAGAAAATGCCCAGGCAATGAGATCCCGGGGCGCGAGTCTGTTTTTGGACAGCATCAGAAGTTCGCGGCATGCCTTCTCCCTCACCCCGACCCTCTCCCTTGGGGAGAGGGGAGTTCCGTTTGCCGCCTCTGGGGCTTTCCAAAGTGACTGAAAATGCGGCGCGTGTGCTCGCGAGTCATGAGACTGGTGCCAGGTTATCCGCTACGTTGGTTTGGTATGCTTTGACCGCCGGGACGATTCCGGCGAGCGCGCTCAGAGCGATCATGGCCAGCGGCGCCCAAAGCATGATCGTATGGAACGCCAACGGTTCGATAACCACGCCGGTTTGAGCGCGAATCACCGCCGCTGCGACGCCGATAATCGCCCCATAAGCCACAAAGGCGATGAACATCCCCAACGCCGCGATCCCTGACGCTTCGAGCACGATGGCGCAAAAGATCGTCCGCCGCGGCGCCCCCAACGCCCGCAGGATGGCAATGTCGCGTCGGCGTTCGTTCATCGAGTTGTAGATGCTGGCCAGGATGGAACCCGCGGCGACCAGCGCGACGAGGTAAGCCACCAGCGCCAGCACGCGGTCGAACCAGGCGATTTTGTCGAAGAGTTGCGAGATGATCCGGGCAATCGGCCAGGCGAACGTGAGCCGGTTGCCCTGTTTGTTATAGAGCAGGTCCATTTGCTGCCCGGCGATCGCGACCTTGAGCTTCACCAGCACCGCGCTGATGTCGGCGGCCGCTTTGGGATCGTGCCCGGTCATTTTCTGCAGACCTTCGAGGGGAATCCAGATCACCCGATCGGCCGGTGTATTCGACGGCTCCATGATGCCGACGACCACGTACGTTTCGGCGTGCTGGCTTTTCTCGTCGAAGATCAGGCCGTGATACGGATGAAACTTGTCTCCGGGCCTCAGCCCAAGCCGACTCGCGGCGAAGCTTCCGACGACCGCCTCGCGCAACGTTGCATCGAATGCGCGTCCGGGCGATTCGACCCGGTAACGCCTGCCCCGCGCGTATTCGACGCCAGAGAAAAGGTTCGTTGTGACACCGACCAACCGGTAGCCGCGGTAATTGTCGCCGACGGCAATGGGAATCGCGACCTGCACGTTCGGATTCTTTTGAATGTCGAGGAAGTCGGACCACGCCAGATTGCCCGGCGATTCTTCGAGGTGAAAAATCGAGTTCAGCACGAGCTGGAGCTTCGATCCGCGCGCGCCGAGAACGCCGTCGAAACCGGCGCTGACGCCGGTGAACGCCGCTTGCGACTGCTCCTTCACGATCCAGACGGACATCAACAACCCGCCCGCGAGCGCGATCGACAGCGCCGTCACGAGCGTCGAGAGCAGGTGTTGGCGGAGACTTTTGAAGACGATGTGCCAGAGGCTCATGGCATTCAGGAGATCGGAGATGGGATCGGGGCGTTCGCCGGTTTTGCCGCGCGGTTGATCTGGTCGAGCGGCTGGACCTTCTCGAATTGTGCCAACACCTCCCGGTCGTGGCTGACTATCAAGAGGGCGGCGCCGTTCTCGCGACAAGCCTCGCGAATCAGTTTCAAGGCTTCGCGCGCGTTGACGTGGTCGAGATTGCCCGTCGGTTCGTCAGCGAGAACCAGCTTCGGCCGGTTTGCCAGTGCGCGGGCAACGGCGACCCGTTGTTGCTGACCGGTCGAGAGTTGTCGCGGAGTGTGCTTTAGCTTTTCGCCAAGACCGACCCGTTTGAGCAGTGCCACAGCAAATCCCTTGTCCGCGCCCGGCCCGAAGGACATGCCGAGCAGCACGTTCTCCAGGCAGGTGTAACCCTGGAGCAGGTTAAAGGTTTGAAAGATATATCCGATGGTGGTCGCGCGGAGGCGGTCGCGTTCCGGCTCGCTCAGCGCCGACATCTCGCGGCCATCGAGGCGGATGCTGCCCGAGTCGGGTTTCAGGATTCCAGCGACGAGATTGAGAAATGTGGTCTTCCCTGAGCCGCTCTCGCCGCTCAACGCCACGTGTTCCTTCTCCGGTAAGGAAAACGACGGCATGTCGATCACCGGATGGTTGGAACCGTCCGGGGCGACGAACGATTTTTTGAGTTCGGAAATCTCGAGCAGTGGCATGGAGTAATGAAGCGGCTTAAGGGGACGGACGAGGCGCATCTCTTAT
>DATEKZ010000767.1:0-9286 GCA_035277185.1 Verrucomicrobiia bacterium | reverse complement strand
AGTCCTCGTTCTCGTCCTCGAATTCCCCCGCTCCTGGCAGGCGTCGAGGACGATTGCGGCTTCGGCCATCTGTGTTCATCCGTGTACATCTGTGGTTAACTAGCGGCCTACAGGATAACGAGAACGCGGACGACGCGCTGTTTCTTCGAACTTCTGAGAGTTGGCATCCGTGCGGCGATGCAGAGTTAAGAATTTTTTTGCGCGCCGATCGCCTCTCGTCTCTGGCCAAAGCGCCAAAAATGGACATCGCCAACGCCGCCGCTCGCGCCTCGCACGATTCTCGCCACAGCTCGGTAGTCGTTTGGGAGAACGATCTGCTTTCGGGACACACCGGCAGAATATTGAGCAGTGTTGGAGGCGGCCTGCGATTCCGTGTCGGTGGCACTTCGGCTGCTAAACTTGTCGAATGACCTCGGCGAAGGTCATCGCGCGCCGGGAAACACGTCCGACCACAAAGGAAATTTTATGAAAGTTGTATCCCGCTCCGGGTTTGGAGTCCTCGCGCTGTTATCCCTCTTGATCACGACGGCGCTGTTGACCGCATTGGTACCGAGTACCGAAACCAAGCTGTTACCGATCGACTCCACGTTCTTTCAGCAGTTTGGCAGCGCCGTGGGCATCGACGGCGATACAGCGGTGGTCGGGGCGCCAAACGATGGCCAGGCGGGCGCCGACGCCGGCGCGGCCTATGTGTTCGTTCACGACGGTTCGAGCTGGGTCGAGCAGGGCAAGCTCGTTGCCAGCGATGCCGCCAGATCTGCTCAATTCGGAAATGCCGTCGCCCTCAGCGGGGATACCCTCGTGGTGGGCGCGCATTCTGATGGCGCCAACGGCGTTAGCGCCGGCGCGGCGTATGTGTTTGTCCGCAGTGGGACGACGTGGATCCAGCAGGCCAGACTCGTCGCGTCGGACCCCGGATCCAACGAACAGTTCGGTTGCGCCGTGGCGATCGAGGGCGACACCGTGGCGGTGGGCGCGCTGGGCGACGGCACGGTGTTCGCGGGCACCGGAGCGGTATATGTGTTTGAACGCAGCGGCGGCGCCTGGACGCAGCAGGCCAAACTGGTGTCCAACAATCCTCGGCCCGGCAATGCCCTGGGGCTTTCGGTCGGACTGAGCGGAGACACGATCGTAGCGGGGTCTCCGTATGACGAAGATACGGGCGTCGTTGACGCGGGAGCGGTGTATGTCTTCTCGCGGACGGCAGGAAGCTGGAGTCAGCAGGCGGAGCTACGGGCCGGTGATGCGGGTCCCAACGATCATCTGGGCTGGTCGGTTTCTGTGAGCGGCGACACGCTGATGGCTGGCGCGCCAGACCAGGACGGCCTCGGTGCGGCGTATGTCTTCACGCGCGCGGGAGGCGTTTGGAGTTCGCAGGCCAAACTGACGGCCGATGACGGGGTGTCGGGAGACTCGTTTGGCGTTTCAGTATCCCTGGCGGGGAGTGATGCCGTGGTGGGCGCGGATTTCGGGAGTCTGTCTGTGGCCAATGGCGGTACGGCCTACCTGTTCCAACGGAGCGGGACGACCTGGAGCCAGGAGGCCGAAATCTGCGGCGAAGACATCGCAGAATGGGCCGGGTTCGGCTCTTCCGTCGCCCTCAGTGGAACGACCGTCGTAGTGGGCGCGCCCTTCAATGGCGATCTTTTTGAGGGGGCGGCCTTTGTATTTGGCTCCGAGGGCAACACCGCGCCGGTCGCCAATCCGCAGAGCCTCACCACGGACGAGGATACCCTCGCGACCCTCACCTTGACGGGCAGTGACGCGGAAGGAGACGCGCTGACGTTCGCGGTGTTGACGGCACCGACCAGGGGCACCCTCAGCGGCACGGCTCCGAACCTGACCTACACACCCAATCTGAATGAAAACGGTTCCGACAGCTTCACGTTCAGGGTGAATGACGGCGCGCTGGATTCGGCGGTCGCAACGGTCTCGATCACGATCACTGCGATCAACGACGCGCCGGTGGCCAACAGCCAGACCGTCACGACATCGGAAGACACGGCCGCGGGGATCCCCCTGACGGGAAGCGACGTGGAGAATGACGCGCTGACGTTTACGGTGATGACGGCGCCGACGAAGGGCACCCTGAACGGCACCGCCCCGAACCTCACCTACACGCCCAACGCGAACGCAAACGGTTCCGACAGCTTCAGCTTCAAAGTGAACGACGGCGCGTTGGATTCCGCTGTGGCTGCTGTTTCGATCGCCATCGCTCCGGTCAACGACAGCCCGAGCATCAGAGATATTGGCGATCAGACGGCAGTTGAAAACTCGGCGACCGGACCGATTGCATTCGTCGTTACCGACATCGACACCGATGTCACCACGCTGATCGTTTCCGCGGTTTCGGACAACGCGATCCTTGTGCCCGCGACGGCGTTCGCGTTCATCGGCTCCGGCGCCGATCGTACGCTCATCGTCACGCCCGCGGCAAGCCAGTCCGGCACGGCCAATATCACGGTCACCGTAAGCGACGGCGCCGCGGGCGTCAGCGACACGTTCGCGCTCACGGTCACTGCGCTGAACCATCCGCCCGTCGCCGACGCCAGCGCGTCGCCGGCCCGGGTGATCTCGCCGAACAACCTCAATGCCAGGGTCGCGCTCGACGGTTCGCGGTCGTCCGATCCTGACGCGGACATGCTGACCTACACCTGGTTTGCCGACGGCAACATGGCCACACCCATTGGCACGGGGATTACCGGTTCAGTAACGTTCAACGTCGGCACTCATCGGGTCGCTCTGGTTGTCAATGACGGCCGGGTGACGGATGCCGATGACGTGACCGTACGGGTGATCAAACTCTCGCAGGCGATTAACGAAATCATCGCCTTCGTCGAGGGATCGAACCTCTCGCGCAATCTGAAGAAGGAGATCATCCACAATCTGACGGACGCCGCGCGGGACTGCGACCGTGGCAAGTTCCGGCAGGCATTGGAGGGGCTTCGCTCACTGAAGCGCAAGATTGAGTCGCTCGCGAGACGAAAGATTGACCCGGCCATGGCCGAGGCGCTGACCGCGCAGATTCAAGTGGTCATTGACGTCCTCAACGGCCGGTAACACAGCGAGGGAACGATCACACCTCGGCATAGAAACCCCGCCCGAGGGCCAGGGGGCTTACTTGCCGGAATGCTGAACAAAAAAAGCGGCGGCCTGCGACCGGCGAGTCAGTTGGAGCTTCTCCAGGATGTTGCTGAGGTAGTTCTTTACGGTTTTATCACTCAAACCCAGCGCGCTGCCGATTTCCTTGTTCGTTTTTCCCTCAGCCACCAGGGCAAGGACGCGGCGTTCCTGGGGCGATAACATTTCGAATCGCTCTTTCCCCGCGGGGGCTTCCGGATTCTTGACACGTTCCAGCACCCGCCTCGTCACTGCCGGATCAAGAATGGATTGACCTGCCGCGACGCTGCGGATGGCCCGAACCAGGCTTTCGTCGTCGATCTCCTTCAGCAAATAACCGTCACCCCCGGCATCGATGGATTCCAACACGATCTCTTCGTCGGCGAATGAGGTGAGGAACAAAACGCGCGTGTCCGGCTGGGCTTTACGAATCCGCCGGCAGGCCTCGAAGCCGTTGCCGTCGGGCAAACGGATATCCATTAAGACAACGATTGGCTGCAGGCGCGCCGTCTCCTCGATCGCGGCCGCCACCGTCCCGGCTTCTCCGATCACCTCGATGTCACTGTAGCGCCCGAGCAATGTGCGCAGTCCGAGCCGGACCACTGTGTGATCGTCCACGATCAACAGACGAATCGGCCTGGTTTCATTGGGACTCATGCGGTTTGTTCAAGAGGCAGCGTCACCAGGACTCGCGTTCCCTTTCCCGGAGCGGAAACGACCTCGGAACTGGCGCCCAGTTCCCGGGCCCGGGCGGTGATATTGCGCAAACCATGCCCTGAATCGCGCCGCGCCGCCAGATCGAACCCGCCACCGTCATCCTGTACTTCCAATTGCACACAGCCGTTGCGCAGGCTCAACGCAACACTGGTGCTCGTGGCGCGGGCGTGACGGAGGCTGTTGCTCATCGCTTCGCGGGCGATCTGGAGGAGCTGGGTCGCCTGCCGCGCCGTCAGCCGGTCCGCGGCCCGGGAATCGATGTCGAATGAGAATTGCGCCGCGTGCGTCTCGCTCATGGTCGTCACCAACGATTGCAGCGCTCCTTTCAATTCCTGACCTTTCAAGGCTTCCGGCTCCAATCCGACGATGAAACTGCGCACGTCGCGGATGACGCTGTTGAGGTCATTGATGGCCTTTCCGAGTCGCGCCTCCGCCTCGCCCGGGCTTTCCTGGATCAAACGGCGGCATTCCCCGAGGCCCAAGCCGATGGCGTAAATCGACTGAATGAGCCCATCGTGCAAATCCCGTCCCAGTTGCACGCGCTCCTCCAGCGATTGGCGCAGCCGCTGCTCGCTCTTTCGCAACGCCTCCTCGGCTTCTTTCTGGCCGCTGATGTCCCAGGCGATGCCCTGCACGTGCGGGGCCTTTCCCGCGTGCTGTTGCAACCTCAGATTGACGCGCAGCGCGACCCGGCGACCGTCCTTCGCCCGCATCTCCAGTTCGCAATGGGCGTCGCCCTGGCCTGCGCGGAGCCGGTCCAAAATCCCGCGAAACGGCGGGAGCGAGTCGGGCGACACCAGATCGGCAAAGTTGCGCGTGGCGGCTTCCGCCCGCGAGAACCCGAGGAGGTGTTCCCCGGCGTTGTTCAACGAGATGAGATTTCCCTCCAGGTCGTGGGTAAAGATGATGTCGTGCGCGTTCTCGAACAGATCGCGGTGGTGCTCCTCCAGCGCCCTCTCCTGCTGCCGGACCGTCTCGGTGTGTTTGCGGATGTTGCGCCGGATGACGCCCACCCAAACGACCCCAATCAGCACAAACGCCCCCAACAGGAACAACGCCCAAAACAGCTCGGTGAGTTGCGGCAGGAGCACCGGGTCCGAATAAGGAGTCTGCGCCAGAACGGTTGCCGGAGACGCGATCGTGACAACGCGGACAAACCGAAGCCCTGCGGCGGCGCCGAAGCGCCGGACTCCGATCCGGCGTGGGGAGACCTCGCGGGCCTCAAGGCGGGACTCGGCGCGCCAGGCCCAAGGAATGTCGGCTCCCAACGCGCCGGCTCTGCCCGGTTCGATGGTCACAGGCGTTTCGCCAGTTCCGCCTGACTGGCGGCAAAGACTTCCTTGTGTAACGAGTTCCCGCGGGCGTCGATCGTCACGACGGCCGGGAATTTTTCCACTTCCAATTCCCAGATCGCTTCCGGCGACCCGAACTTTTCGAGGAAGTACACGTTGCGAACTTTCTTGATGCACTCGGCCAGCACTTGCGCCGCGCCCCCAACCGCGTGCAAATAGACGCATCCGTGTTCCTTGCATGCCGCCGCGGTCCGATCCCCCATGCCGCCCTTGCCAATCACACCGCGCACGCCGAACCGCTGGATGATTTGCCCCTGGTAAGGCTCTTCCCGCGTGGAGGTCGTCGGCCCAGCGGCGGTGACTTTCCAGTTCCCCTGCTCGTCTTTCAACACCACCGGTCCGCAGTGATAAATAATCCCGTCGCGCAGATTCACGCCAGGCGGCAGCTCGCCGCCTTCATGCAAGTACTTGTGCACCGCGTCGCGGCCGGTGAACAGGACGCCGCTGATCTCAACAGGATCTCCAACCTTCAGTGCCTGGACTTTGTCCACTGTAAACGGACTGATCAGTTGAATCATAAGAGTCTCGCAGTGCAATGGCGTCGTCGAGCGTTAGAGCCGCGGACTGATCTCCGCCCTTCGGGGCCGCACTCCAACACTCCATTACTCCAGCACTCCATTTTTCAATACAGCCACTCCACGATCTCGCCCTTCGCGTTCAGTGTCACGCCCTGCCGTCGATACGCCCAGCACATATAACTCACGCTGACGAAATACGACGCCGGCAGCCGGTTAACCGCGCCAATCTTCACGCCCAACAGCGTCGTTTTTCCGCCAAAGCCCATCGGTCCGATCCCCAGTTCATTCGCCGTTTTCAAAATATCCTGCTCCAGGCGATCCAGTTCCGGCACCGGATTGCGGTCGCCGATCAACCGGAGGAACTGGCGCTTGGAGAATTCATAACCGGTCGCACGATCGCCGCCGATGCAAACACCCAGAATGCCCGGCCCACAACCTTTGCCCTGGGCCTGCAAAACCGCATCGAGAATCGCCTTGCGGCATCCCTCGAGATCGCGATCGGCCTTCAGCCTTTCGTTCGGCAGGGAATATTGCGCGCCGACATTCTCACAGCCGCCGCCCTTGAGCACCAGCCGCACCTCGATTTCGTCCGAACGATGTTGATGAAAATGCAACGTCGGCGAACCTGGGCCGACATTGGTGCCGTCGTTGACACCGGTCAGCGAATCGACCGAGTTCTGCCGCAGGTAACCCTTCTTCGTCGATTTCTTCACCGCCAGGCAGGCCGCGTCTTCGAAAGCAACCTGATCCAGACTGACCGGGCAATCGGCGTAAAAGAGGATGCTGCCGGTGTCCTGGCAGATCGGCTGGGACTTTTGCCTGGCCAACGCGATGTTCCGCTCGATAATCTTGAGCGCCGATTCAGCGATCGTTCCCTTCTTCTCCTGTTCCAGCGAGTCCAGAATCGCCTCCTGGACATCATCGGGAATCTCGGCGGACGTTCGGCGAATCAACTCGATCAAAGAATCCTGAAGCGCATCCATACCGTCGCCACCGTAGAGTTTGACGGACCCAGTGTCAACGCGCTGCACCACCCGGCGGTGTCCTGATCCGGATGTCAATCACAAGCAACTTGCGCTCGCGTGAGAGTTGTATTTACGGCACATATGGCCGAACCGAGATGACAAATACCGCGTTCTTGATCGATCAGAAGTACGCTTCGTTCGGCGCATCCTCAGGACGCTCCGATCTACAAGTGCCCCTGCTATCGGTTCATGGTTGCAAACGCAAATCGGAAGGTTCCGAACCACCATCAGTTACGCGATCGTTTCCTTCGTCGATGGACACGCCGAGACGCACCGCTGGCGCGACGCGCGGACATGGCCCTGGCGACGCACTCTTTGGTCTGGCCAATGTATCCTCTCCGGGAAACCAGGATATCCGCTGGCTTCAACACCACGCGACGACCCGCAAGTGACGGCATGCCTGCGGTTGTTCGGAACGTCGGCGTTCTTTACAGTCAGCTAAAATGCGCCTTCTTCCATCGGGGATTCGTGTTGCGGACTACTCCAACCTGATCGTGCCGCTCAATCGTCGGAAGACCTTACACAATCCATGCGGAAAACGATACGGCCAGGCCCATTAACGTGATTTCTAAATCATTGCCGGCCAGTCTCATAGCACCATGACATGCCTTTGAAAAACAGGTTGGCACGAACATGGCTAAAGGTCTGGCAATATGATTTCGCACATGAAGAAAACCCTGGTGCTACTCGCGTTGATCGCAACCGTGTCGGTCTCCGCAGTGCCGATCACTTTCAGCTCGGGAGAGAGTTTTGGTCCGGGCACTCCAACCGCGTCGATGTCATTTGGCGGCATCTACGACGATGCCATGGGACCCTACGGAAGCATATTGTTCCTGGCGGGCGGGTACGGGGGCCTGGGCTCCGCGGGCATTGGCGGCCAGGTTTACTTTCCCGATAGCGGATCTTCCCTGTCACTTACGGTGAGCGATTTTGGCGGCTTCGGCACCATCATGGGGCTTGGTGCGCTGACATCGGACCAACAGAGGGCAGATTTGTTGAGCGGACTGGCCTTTGCCACCGTCCGAACGGCCGCCAATCCAGACGGAGAGGTAGCCGCCAAGCTTGTTCTGAGTGGCGGATCAAGAGTCCCCGATGGGGGTGTTCCGCTGGCGATGACAGGTCTGGTTTTCGTGGGGATGGCAGTGCTTAACAAGCGAAAGTCGGTCCCTTTCGTCTGAACCTCGCCCGCATCTCAGGCATCGCAATCTCAGCCTCACCGGCGAGCCTGACCGTGGAACCGGTTCAGTCTCCCACTGCTGTTGGGTATCGGACTGGGAAGCCTAAAGGGATGTCCGCTATGGAACGGCCGTGGAGCGATAAAGAGGTTGAGAAGCTGCGATACCTCGTCCAGGAGCATTGGACGGCGGGTATGCTTGCCCGCTGCTTTGTCAGGAGCGAGGAAGAGGTGAAGCACAAGATTCTGGAGTTGGACATCAAGGAACCCGAGAAACCCTTGCATCCTCTGCCGAGCATGTTCAGCGTTCTTCGCAACAAGCCCCGAAAATACCCGCGATAAACCTGAGGCCATCCATTCAGGCGAGATCGCAGGAGGGCTTCACGCCCTGAGCTTGATTCATTCACACCGGTTTCTTTTGGCGCTTCCCAATGCCTCGTAGCGCAGCCGTCCTCGGCTGCGAGTTCGAGCACCGTCCTGGTGCATGTTCGTCCAGGTTTAAGCGTCCAGGTTTAAGAACAGGGATTCAACGCGGTCCGATCGGACCCATCTGCGCCATGGGGAGAACACCTTATTGAGTCACACAACCTCGGTGACAAACTGGTGACGGAATGGGACGAACAGTCGTCATCAATCAATCTGGTTTGAAGAGCTTGCGAGATTCCAGGATTCGTCTGACTCAGGTAACGGTTGCGGGAGAGGTCGTGGCAGCGCGCGACGCGCTCGAAGTGAATATTCATGATCTCCTGGGTTATTCGGAACATCGGGGTTTTACACGTCTTTACTTAAGAGGCGGCAGGGCCCTTGACGTCAGTGAAGGCAGTGCAGTCATTGACCGCCTTGTGTCCGCCGCAACATTGCCGTTTCCGCGACAGCAAGCTAAGTAACGTCGTCGCTGCGTTTAGTTTCTTACCTCCCTCGGACTCACTGATGGGGAGAAGAACGATCTCGTGGAGTACCTGAAATCGCTTTAGTGTCGTGAACAGGGTTCCCGCGCCCGCTCACAGCCCTGGCCGTTTCGCAGGTGGAACGTAATCCTTGTGCCAATAAAGACTCCAGAGACGCTCCAGCCTCACCGTTTCCACATGGCCGTCGTAAAAGGATGTGTTTATCGCACCCGGAAGCGTCTGGTTGGGCGGATGATTTTGGGGAATTTTTCGCGGCCGTGAACCGTGTCGCGGCATGTTGAATGCACCCAATCCCAGAATAAGAGGATCGAGTCCCGTGACAAGATCGCGGGAAGGCGGGTCGGTGGCCCGGCATCCCCAGCCAAAGCCGCCCGCATACCACCACATTCCACTGCCGTCGGCAAATACCGGAGTTCGGGATGGATCACGGATGTGGGACTCGATCTGGAAGGCTTCCTTTTCGAATGGATAG
>DATEKZ010000766.1:0-6680 GCA_035277185.1 Verrucomicrobiia bacterium | reverse complement strand
GACGAAAGATGAAACGCGCCGGTGTTCCAGGTCACCGCCCGGGAAAAAACGGACCGCGGCACGAGCTGCGGCAGAAATGCCTGACTCGCCGGCCACAGAAACGTGCGGGCCGTGCCGGACACACTCAGGCAAACGTAAGTCCAGATCACCTCCCCGCGCAGCGCGGAAATCAACGTGAGTCCGACACTGGCAAGTGCGATCAGAAAAACCATCGCGACGATGACATGCTTGCGGTTTTGATTGTCGGCCAGATGGCCGGCCGGAAGCGTGAGCAGGAACATCGGGGCCATCTGCGTGAGACCGACCAGTCCGAGCGCCAGGGCCGAATGCGTGCGTTCGTAAAGCTCCCAACCGACGGCGACCGTCAACATCTGCTGCCCGAAGGACGCCACCAGCCGGCCCGCAAGATAGAATACAAAATCGCGATTGCGAAGCACCGCGTACGGGCTTTCAACCGAAGTCTCGGGCGGCAGGGATAACGGTTCTGGTTTGGGGCCGGAATCGATCATCGCGGCGGACAACTTATCAGTGTCGTCCCCGACCGGCACTCTTTCTTCCGTTTTGTCGATTTCCGCACCCGCCGGATGAACGCGGGAAGCCTGGGTAGCCCTGGATGAGGAGCCGATTGCTGGTGAAGAGAACTTCTATGATCTGTTGATCCGCGCAAAACGACCGGTCATTTTCGCCGTTATTTTGCTGATCCACGATCCGCGTTTCGACTTCCGCTTCTTCCCGGGCGTCTCAGCAAGGATCGGCTGGCAATGACCGCTGCAGGACGGGCACAGCCTCAAAGCGGCCCCGCCGAGGCGCCGGACCTGGTGCACGCACAATTCACAGAAGGCCTTCTCGCATTGCGTGCATTTCATTGTCGCGTGCGACGCGGGATGATTCACGCAGGCGGCGAAACCGTCCGGAAGAACGGGATTGGCTTCCGGGTGGACCGGCAACGGTGGAATAGCCACCCGGGCCGGGTTCTCCAACGCCATTCCGACACTGCCGACGTGCAGTCGCTCTCCCACCCGCAGTGCCGCTTCGCTCACCCGCCGACTGTCGATAAAGGTCCCGTTGGTTGAACCGAGGTCGCGAACAAACACTTCTTCGTTGAGGACCACAATTTCACAGTGGTGACCGGAGACAGTGGGATCGTCCAGGCAGATGTCGTTGGCCGGATTGCGGCCAATCCGGTTGACGCCAGACACGAGCGTGAACGTCCGCGCTGGCGGCCCTTCAAGTTTGATGAGGACCTGGTGCACAATGCGCCTCCGGGATTCTCGGAAACCGACATACTCAAGCACACCAGGAACATTCCGTCGAGCCGATTCATTTGTGTCTTTCGTCCGAGGGGGCCGGTTTGCCTTGCGTTGAACCTGCGGATACTTAGTATGGCGCTGTAATCAAGTCGCGATGTCTCCTCAAACCGTCGGCAAACTGATCGGTGGCGCCATTTTGATCTTCATCCTGATCGTCGCGGGTTCGTCGGCCACGTACGTCGTTGAACCCGGCTTTCGCGGTGTCGAAGTGACGCTCGGAAAAGTCTCCCAGGTCGCCAAGGCGGAAGGATTCGGTTTCAAGCTGCCGTTCATCACGCGGATCGTTCCGGTGACCATCCGCCAGCAAACGGCGAAGTTCGACGCGGATTGCTACTCGTCCGATTTGCAGGAGGTGAAAATCGCCGTGCGCGTGCTGTATCGCGTGCCGGAGGGCAAAGTGGTCAGCATCTTCCGCGATTATCAGGGCGATCCGTTTGTCAGTCTCATCCAGCCCCGCGTGGCCGAAGCGATCAAAGAGCTGACCGCCTTGCGTACGTCCGAAGTGATCGTGCAGAAGCGCGAAGACATCAAAGCAGGCTCGTTTTCGTCTTCCCGCGAAAAGGTCGGCGATCTCCTGGTCATCGAGGACATCGTGCTGGAGGACATCGGCCTGACAGCCGTGTTGGAGAAGGCGATTGAGGCGAAGATGGTTCAGGAACAGGAGGCGGCGCGGTCCCGTTTCGCCCAGCAGCAGGCGCAGGTCGAGGCGAGCACCGCCGTGATCAAGGCGAAGGGCGAAGCGGAATCGATCAACCTCCGCGGCAAAGCCCTGAGCGAGAATCCCAGCGTCATCGACCTGCAGGTCGTCGAGCAATGGGATGGTGTGACACCCCTGGTGGTCGGCCCCAACGCACAAGGCGCCGGCATGCTGTTGCCGCTCGGCGATTGGCGCGTCGTTACCCGACCCGAGGCAACAAAATGAGCCGCCAGAACTATAACGATCCTCCGAACATCACCGTCAACCCGGTGGCCGTGATGCGGACCGTGGGGGCTGCGATCCTCGTGTTTGTCGTCATCGTGCTGGCTTCCTCCGGCACTTACATCGTTCAGCCCGGTCATCGCGGCGTGGCGGTGACACTGGGCAAGGTCTCGCCGGGCTTCAAATCCGAGGGCTTTGGTTTCAAGCAACCGTTCATCACGCACATTCATCCGATGTCGGTCCGGCAGCAGACACGCGCCATGCCGGCGGAATGTTATTCCTCGGACCTGCAACAGGTGAAGATGGACGTGCACGTGCTGTATCGCGTGCCGGAGCAATCGGTGGTGAAGATTTTCCAGGAATACGCCGGTGAACCGTTCGACAATCTCATCGCGCCGCGCGTGCAGGAAGCGATCAAGGAAATCGCGGCGACGCAAAGCGCCGAACAGATCGTCAAAAACCGGGAGAGCGTGAAGAAGAGGTCCCTCGAACTCGCCCAACGGAAGATCGGCACCAACTTCCTCGAGGTGGTCGATGTGGTGCTCTACAACCTCTCGCTTTCGCCGGAACTCGAACAGGCTATCGAGATGAAAATGGTGCAGGAACAGGATGCCGAGAAAGCCAAGTTCACGCAACTCAAGGCGCAGATCGAGGCGGACACAGCGATCATCCGCGCCAAAGGCGAGGCCGAAGCGATCGAGGTCCGCGGCCAGGCGCTGCGCGCCAATCCGGATTTCATCAAGCTCCAGATCGTGCAGAACTGGAACGGCAAATCACCGCTGGTCGTCGGCGCGGAAGGCGGGGCCAACATGCTGCTCAACATCGACGAGTTGAACAAACACGCCACGCCGTCAACACGCCCGCAACGTCCCTCCTCACCCGGCAGCGGGACTCCCCGAAATCGATGAACCCGCGCGGGCGAGCGCTTCTGCAGATCGGCGTGCTCGTCGCCGTCATCGTCGTGTTGTGCCTCTTGTTCCCCAGAGCGTTTGCTTTCGTGGAAATGGCCGCGCGCGAGTTGCGTTATCTCTGGTGGCTGATTCTCCTCGTCGCCCTTGCGATCTGGCTCATTTGGGGAATGAAACGAAAGCCGAAGTAAGTTTGAAGATCAAACTGGTTTCGTCGGTGCCAACATGGATCCTCGCGCCAAAACCGTGGTGATACACGCCCTGGTCGGGCAGACCCTGAACCAATACCGGATCGAGGGTCTGCTGGGACAGGGAGGAATGGGCGAGGTCTATCGGGCACACGACCTCAAGCTGCAGCGGTCCGTGGCGTTGAAGCTCCTTCCTCCCGAACTGACCGGAGATCCGGAACGGCGAAAGCGCTTTCTCCTCGAGGCCCGCGCCGCCGCCCGCATCACCCATCCTGCCATTGCCCAGGTTTACGACGTGGATGAGCACGAGGGGACGATCTTCATTGCCATGGAATTGGTCGAAGGCAAGACCATCCGCGACGTGATCAGCAGTCGGGAATTGGATCTGCTCGGAGCCATTGATATCGCGTTGCAGGTGGCCGCCGGTCTGGCCAAGGCACACGGCGCGGGCATCGTCCATCGCGACATCAAACCGGCCAACGTGATCCAGACACCCGACGGGCACGTGAAGATCCTGGACTTCGGCCTCGCCAAACTTCTGCATCCGGACACGTCCACCGCGACGTCGGCGCCAGGCGTCCACGATCTCTCGACGCTGACCCACACGCAGGTTGGCGCCGTGAAAGGGACGCCCGCGTACATGAGCCCGGAGCAGGTCAAAGGGGAGACGATCGACGCCCGCAGCGACCTGTTTTCACTCGGGGTCATGCTGTTCGAAATGGCCACGTGGGAAGTCCCCTTCCGCCGGCCGACGCCCCTTGAGACCATGCACGCGCTCGCGTTCGATAGCACCCCCACGATGAACTCGTTCCGGCCGAACCTGCCGGCCGACCTTCAACGAATCGTTTCGCGGTGCCTGAAGAAACGGCCGGAGGATCGTTATCCAGACGCACGCGCCCTGATCGAAGAACTGCGGGTTCTGCGTCGCGAGACGGAATCCGGGCTGGTCCGGCGGCTCTCTTTGAAAGAGCGCATGGGCGACACCTTCGATCGGCTGACCCACCTCAGGCCTTCCGAATATGCGTGGCTGGCGGGAGGGATTCTGGCCGTAGCCGGCTTTATCTACCTTTTGGTGGCCAACGTTGGTTTGTTGTTCCCGTTGATTCCGTTCGCCTTTATCGGCCTGCTGATCTACCGCGATATTCGCAACAAGCCGCGGAAGATGCTTGATTTGTTTGTGCGCAAAGTGGCCAGGATTCCCGAAGTCCGATTCATCGTTTGCGAGGACAGAAAAATCACCGTGGGCGTTGACCGGGCGATCGGCCAACTTTACGGGCGCATCAACAACCAACTGAATTACTGCAATCGAAAACTGTTCTTCGGGCAGCCCCTGTCCGTTGTGATTCGGCACGATCTGACTTCGGACGAAACACGCCAGATGTTGACGGGTGTCGGCGTCCGATACGTGCGGGACGATGCCGTGCAAGGAGGCTGATCTGCCGGATGAGTCCGGCGTTCCTATTCGTCGAGTGTCACAGCTCTGCCTAATGCTGGCCAAGCGTGATCGTTTGGCACACCTGATCTCCGAAGACAAACGGAGTGCCGTAAAGACGCGTCATGCCGCCTCCAAGTCTTTCAGAGACCGCCTTTGCCAGTTCGTCAACCGACTTGCAGGCTATGATGGAATAAACTTGTTTCGCCTCAATTCTGCGCGATTCGAACGCTGTTTCCAGTTCCTTATCCATAATCAACCTTTCGTTGAGTCAATCAGGGCAGACCGTAGTCCTGAATTCGTGCAGCGTCGAGTCCCGCGACCGCCGGACCCGATTCGATCCGCGCAAAGCTGAGTCCGAATCAGCCCTTCCAGACTCGCTCCCATCCGTCTCCTTGCGCAGGCCGCGGCTCAAGCTCAACCGCCACGTAAAGAATAGTCTCGGCGTCGTGACCGTAGGGCCCCATCAACACCTGCTTTCCATCCGGGCCAACGACCAGTGAACAGCCGATACACTTGCGCCCCTTCCACGGACCATCGGTCAGCCAGCCAACATTGCTGACGCCGGCGATCCACATCCTGAAGTCGCGGGCGACCGGACAATAGTTGTCGAGCCAGAGTTGGCCGTAGGGTTCCTTGCGGTTGTCGTGATCGGCGGGAACGGCCCACGCGCAGGGTGAAAGGATAATCTGCGCGCCCATCAAGCCAAGTGTGCGGCTGACGACCTGATCGCGGGCAAAGGCGTCCGCGCAAACCATCACGCCGATCGTGCCTAGCGGCGTGTGCGCCACCGCCAGTCGATCCCCTTGCGCATAGAATGCGTGGCCGATCTCCAGTTCGTTCAACTTGCGATGATGGAGGATGACTTCGCCCCGCGGATCAATGAGTACCGCAGCGTTGAAAACCGATTTGCCGGCACGCTCAATCAAACCCGCGCAGACGTAAACGCCGTTCCGACGGGCCGCTTCCCTCAATTTCGCGCAGGACTCGCCGTCGGGAGTCTCGTCTGCATCGGTCAGCGCCGAGGAATGCGTCCACCCCAGCGTCATCGCTTCGGGCAGGATGATCACCTGAGAACCACGGCCTGCTGCGGCGTTGATTCGTTCGACGGCGCGGCGCAGGTTCGCTTCCTTGCGCCCGCCTTCGACGAGCATTTGGATGAGGGCAAGTTTGGACATGGTCTGCCGGCTACTGCGGCGCTGTGTTGTCTGGTCACGAGCAACCAACGACGCACTTCCCCTCTCCTCCATCCGATGGAGGAGAGGGACAGGGAGAGGAGGCGCTTCGTTTGATTACCGTGGCCGGCACATCGGGGGCTTTGGCCGGCTTCTCAATCGACTGTTCCTGCTTCGGCGGCACGAAACGATGATTTGGTTCCTTGCGCATCACCTTCACGCAGCCCGTCCGCCGATGCAGCGCCTCACAGATTTCCAACAACGCACCGTCCCGATTCTTCTGCCATTGGTGATTCCAGAAACGCAGTTCCATCTGGCTGCGACGGAGGCGACGGGCGATGTCGGTGCGATTCATGCAGACAAATTACTCGTTTTGGATATTGGCAGGCAACCACGCACCTCCTCTCCCCGACCCTCTCCTCCCTTCGGAATGGAGGAGAGGGAAGACGCCCTGCGTTCATGGGAAACCCGCACGAGTTTGATGCCGTGCATTGGGACCATGAACCGAGCGGTACACTGTCGGAGCGCGGCTGTGTCGAAGACCAGCCGCAGCACTGGGAAAGCTCCGGCCTGCTGCGGCTGATCGAGGACGACACCGCCGCGCTCCGGTTCATGGAAAGCTCCTTGTTCCTCGCGGACCTGCTCACCGGCCATGAACCTGATAGACTGTGCCGCGTGCGACGTTGGAAGCAGTGTGGCCGTTGTCGTCCTTTGGAGCCTTGTGCCCGGTGGAAAGACTGGTTCCGAT
>DATEKZ010000765.1:0-7348 GCA_035277185.1 Verrucomicrobiia bacterium | reverse complement strand
GGTCAGACCCCGGATCCGCCACAACATAGAGAATGCGGATGGCTGATTCCGACTGCGCCAGGCCATCGGTCAGCTTGTAATGGAACAGTTCATTGGTTGAGACGGCCCGGGGTGGCGCATAGAGCACACGCCGGGCTGAGTCGGTCACGACCGTCGGCGTGTTCGTGATGGGCGCGCCGCGAGAGAGACCATCGGAAGTTTGGTAAAGCCGCCCGCGCGAAGGCAGTTTGGTGATGAGAGCGGTGACAGGATCACCCTCCGGGTCTGTACCCGTCAGTGTCATGGCCACGTGGAGAACGCTGCCCGTGAGCGTGAGCGAAGAAATGTCCAATCCACGCACCCACGCAGGCGCGGCGTTGGCGTTGCCGCCGCCGAGAGTGCCGGTTCGATTGTTCGTTGACGAGTCGCCCGCCAAAAGGCCTGTGCCTTCATTAAAGTCCCAATAACCTGCGAGGGCGGGTTGTGCTCCTGCGATTTGCGAACTCAAAAAGATTTGTTCGGCGCTGTGGGCTGTGGTCCAGACCGCGAGCCGATCCACGGCTCCATTCCAATGCCGGCCACCGCTTCCCCAGGAGCCAATACGGAAGAATTGGCTGCCGTCGTAGTTGATCGGGCTTGAGCCGCTACCCGACCCGATGAGCAAACCGTCCAGGTAAACCTTGTTAACGTGATTGGAGTCGTGAGTGATCACCAGATATTGCCATTCGTTGGGAATGACAGCGAACTGGACGCCTCCCGACGCCGGCGCGGCTCCCCAACCGTAAGTGCTGCCGAAATTCTGGTATTGAAGCACCCAACCCCGCCCGTCGGTATGATTATTGTCGATGATGTCGGCGTAGCCCACCTGACTGGCACCAGGTTTTATCCACATCGCGATGGTGAAGGCTTGATAGTTGAACCAGGAACCGAGATTCACCAGGTCATTCACGCCATCCAGCGCCAGGGCCTTTCCGGCCGGACCGACGCCGGGCACCGGCGCCTGGTTCGGTAACCGCGGGAATGGATCGGTCCCGTCCGGAAGGCCGTCGTCGTCCGTGTCCGCGTCGCGCGGAAAAGTGCCGCCGTTGAACTCGACCAGGTTCGTCAGGCCGTCGTTGTCAGGATCGAGCGACCTGTCATCCGCATGCGGGTTCAAGTGATGCAACAGTTCAAAACGGTCCGGCATTCCATCGCCGTCGGTGTCCTGGTCCGGCGGGCAGAGGCCGGACGCTCCCCCTGCGGCAATGCTGGCGATTTCATTGCTGCCGAGAGCGCGGCCATAGACGCTGAGTTCATCGATGGCACCTGAGAAGAACGCCTTGCTGAAGAAGCCGTTCACAGGAGCGTAAGCGCCGAGGCGCACGGAGCCTTCCGAGGCCTGAATGCTTCCGGTACCGGGCTGCGACCCGTCCAGTTGCCCGTTCACGTAGGCCTTGAGCGTCGCGCCATCATAAACCATGGCCACGTGGTGCCAGGTTCCGGTGTTCATCGCGGTATTGCCGTCGAAGTACTGCCAGACACCGCCCCGGTTAACGTGGGTACGCAGACGCCCGTCGCCGACCACTGTCAAAGCCCAATCCAGCGGCGCCTCGGCGTCAATCCCCTTGACGGCAATGGCCCCTGCAGGGAGCACGCGAAGATTGATCCATCCTGCGACAGTGATTTCAGAGGTGGGCTTGAGTTCGGCGCTGCTGGGAATCTCGACGTAATCGTCCACGCCGTCGAAATCAAACGCGTTGCCGATCCGGCCCGGAACAAACGCGACGCCGTTTTGCAGCGCGGCGTGATTTGCGCCGACGGCATCCAATCCATTGCTTTCAGCGGTCCAGGCCGCAACGAGACCCGGAGGTCCGCAAGGGGCGGCCCCACTTTGACTAAAGCGGATGTTGTCGATGGCGATGTCGTCGTTCAGGTTCCCGAGGTTCAAGGCATTGACCCGGATCGTGAGCGCGTTGTCCGAGAGCGGGGGCGAGAAAGTAAACTGCGTGAAGTTTGTGCGGGAGATACGGACGTTGTTTGTCGAGAAAAGCACATTCCCCGTGTAGTCGAGCACCTGCAAGTTGGTGATCGCGGGATCTGAACCGAACGCGGTCGTGTAGGCAGCCAAATCGAACCGATGCAAGTTGATGAGGAAGCCGGGATCCGCGGTCAACTTCACGGCCAGAATGCCGGTGCCGTCCACATTCTCGTAAAGAACATTCGTCAAAGAGCCGTACCCGGTCGTCCACATGGACGGATCGCCGGACGGATAACTTAAGGCAATGTTGGGCGCGGACGGATCGAGGCCACCGTAACCGAAGGAACCCATCACATTATTTGTCACCCGGTCGCCATAATTCGGGTTCACGTTCTGGGCATTGGCGATGCCGCTCACGTCGAAGGTCAGGATCACGGGACTCAAGGCATCTTCCGGATTCAACGGTTCCGGATCCACGTCGTCCCGCAAACCATCGCCATCCGTGTCGCGGTTCACCGGCGACGTGCCCAGGTTGTGTTCCTGCAGGTTCGAGAGTGTGTCGCCATCGGCATCCGACGCGGCGTCCGACGGATCAAATGGATTGAAATTGAAGTCGGCCTCAAAACCGTTGGCCATTCCGTCGCCGTCATCGTCGCTGCTACGAGGACGCACATTCAGAGTAATCTCGCCGACGGCGTAATGCGGTTGGCCTGAGCGGTGGGCCTCAATGGACAGCGTCGCGGTGACGGCATCAATCTCCAATGGCACAAGGGCGGCAGCATTGGACGAACTGCCGGAAACAGCGACGTCAACGGGGGAGCCGGAGTTCATGCGGAAACGAAAGAAGCTCGCGCCCAATCCTGGCTCGAAGTTGACGGCCGCGCTCAGGCGTTGGCCCGGGACAATGCGCGTGCCGTTCGTCGGTGTAACCTCGAGAATGTCTGCCGTCGTGAAGATAAACGTGGCGCCTTCCAATGGCACCAGGACACCTCCGACGTTCTGCCAGGCGTTGCTGGATGTATCGGCCAGTCCGGGCAGCAGGGTATTGGTATAAGTGGCTCCGGGAGTCAGCGGACGCTGCAATGAAACCAGCAGGCGCTGGTTGCCGTTCTCCAGGCCGACCGTGAACGGCGGCGAGGCGGCGGCGTTGTTCGTCACCATCACGCTGTTGGTCGTGGCGGTTCCCGGATCGAGCGGTTCATCAAAGTTGAAAGCCACCTCGTCCAGCCAGAGCGACTGGCGGACCGACTGGTTCGTCGGATTCGCCGAGATCAACCGCGGCGCGCGGAGATCGGCGAGGCGGAAAGTGCGAACCACCGTGGTGACATTGCTGGTGCCGTCTGTGGCGCGGACGGTGGCTGTGAGCGAGGCGCCGTTGGTGGGCGCATTGACGAGGGAAACGACGAACGTGTTGGTCGTGGGCGTGTTTGGCGACACCGCGACATTGAGCGCTTGCGTCGCGGTCAATGCGCCGCTCACCGTCAGCTCCAGCAGATGATTCGTGCTGTTGTCGGACGAAACCATGACGAGATTCAACGGTTGCGGCGGATTGAGCAACGCATTGTCCGCCGGCGCTTGAATCACCAGTTGCGGCGGAGTGCGATCGACGATCTCCAGGTCCAACACAACTTCGTCTGATAGAGCGCCGAGGCCATCGGTGGCCTGCGCGCGGAACTGCAATGCGCTGCCCGGCGTCGCGCCGGTCGGCACCGCGAAGGTCAGCGTTCGCTGCGTTCCGCTGAAAAAATTCGAGTAATAAGAGAACGCGCCGCTGCTGACAATGGACAGGTTGGTGACGCTGTAATCGTCAGTCGCGCTGACGAGAACGGTAAACGTCTCGCCACTGCCCAACGGGCCGCTGGCCGGTGTGCCTCGCAACAGCCGTGCAATCGGCGGCTGGTTGGAGACCACGTTGATCACCAACTCCGCCAGGGGACCATCATTGCCGTAACGATCGGTCGCAATCGCTCTCACCGTAGTGGATCCTTGAGACGGCAGCCTGACGTTTGCGCGATAGGGCGCCTGCGTCGCCAGGCCGGTCGGCTCCAGGTCTCGAGAGAAACGGACGCTCACCGACGGTTCATTGACGGCCAGCAAGGCTTCGACGGGAACCGTGCCGCCGGCAATCGGCGGGCGATTGTCAGCGATGCGTAGCGTGGCGATGACGGGTCCGAGTGTATCGAGCGTCGTGAACGTAGCGATGAACGGCTGGCTGACAGCGGCGTTGCCCGCCAGATCGCTGACGTTGCTGACGGACAATGAATAAGTCGCGTTGACTTCCAACGCCGCGGTTGGCGTGAAGGCCAGCACAAGGCCGTTCAAACCCACGCTGACTGTCCCGGCGACCGGTCCGCTGAGCCCTGCGACGATGAATGTGTAATTCGAATCGCGGATCGGTTCGTTGAAGGAAAGCCGCATGACCGCCCGCGGATCAATCTGCACAGCGTTGTTGCCTGGGAATATGGAAACCAGCACCGGCGGGTCGTTGTCCGCGGTCGTGAATGAGGAGATGAACGGCGTGACGAGCGGCCTTCCCACGAGATCCGTCACCCCCAAACCCGTAATGTTTCCGGATGCATTCCGGCGTTCTCCGTCGATGCCGATGATTTCGTATGTGGTCAGACTCACCAGTGGGTTGTTGGGAATGATGCGGACCCGGTTGAGGACTCCATTCGTCGGATCGGGAACGAGCTGAACCGATCCCGGAACGACTCCGGAAGGCGAACGCAGGTACATCCCGCCATAAGTGACCGTTCCTGGAGCCAGGGCTTCGTTGAAAACCAGTTCGATGGGGGTCGTAATGGGAACACCAGCCGCTCCGTTGGGCGGCGCCAGGCTGATGATACGAGGGTCGTCCTCATCAAAGGGAATCGCTCCCAGGTTGAGCACCTGGCCGTTGCTGGACAGCGCGCCGCTCCGGAAGGCGATGCCATCAAACTGCGACGTGATGGCTTCGAGATTGAACGTGCCGACGGGAATATTTTCGACGAGAAACACGCCGTTGGTATCCGCGCGATCCACCGCCCGCCCCGGATTGCCGCTCTGCGAAGTGAATGTAAAAAGCACATCCACCCCTGAAACGGGCGTCGTTCCGTCGCGGCGCACCAATTGACCCGTGATCGCGCCGTTGTCGCCCAGATAAAGATTCACGAGGTTCGTCTCGAAATGATTCGAAATGACACCGCTGAAACTCGCGGCCAGGGCCAGTGATTGAGCGACCAGCCGGTAGTTCCCCACCGGGATATTCTCGAATGAATAATGGCCGGTCAGATCGGTGAATTTCGACTCGGCCTGGCCCTGAAAAAACTGGCCCTGCAAATCCAGCCGGACTTCGCCCCCCACGACGGGAGTCACGCGATCGCTTTCGAACACCTGGCCGCTCACCGATCCGACTCCGCGCAAAGTCAGCGCGAACTCGGGCGCAATTCCAGGCGCCGCAATCAGAATGTTGGTCTCCCCGATACTTCGGGTCTGTCCAGCCGCTCTGGAATTTGCGCGGAGAACATAGCTTCCAATCCGAAGACGAGTAAACGCAACGCGCCCGGACGGATCGGTATCCAAAATCAAACCGGTGAATTCCACGGTCGCGTTCGTCGCCGGCGTTACTCCGTCGGGTTGATAAATTGTCCCCGAGATTGAGGCAACCGGCTGCAACAGAATGTCGATTTCAAAACCGGAGGTCCGGTCGGGCAGGGTTGCGGATTTCGACGTCGGAAATTGAGTTTCAGGATCAATCGCCGTGAGGCTGAACGGTCCGGGGAGGGCATCCGGAAAGCTGAAACGGCCATCCGATCCAGTGGTCATTGTCCGCGGACCGCTCAAAGGATCGCTGCTGTTCAATGTGACCGCCGCCCCCGCCACGACTCCGGTGCCGAACATATCCACAACCTTGCCGAAGATTTCTCCGCGGAATTGAATCTGTTCGACCAGGTGAACCTCCTTGATTTCACCGTCGAAGGTCAACGTCGTCGTGTTGATGCCGAGACGCCCCGTCACCGCGTCTTTGGCCGTCAGGCGGTAGGTGCCCAGAGGAATCCCGCCGACTTCGAATCGTCCGTTGATGTCGGTCGTGGCGAAACCGATATCGCCAATCGCCACCTGGGCGAATGAAATCGGGGTTGCCAGGTCGGCCTTGACGAAAACTCCACGAATCGTTCCTGTCGGAGTCAGGTCGATTCGAACCGAGGCGGTTTCTGCACGCGGCACGATGGCGGAGGTTCTCCCGAACACCCGCGTTGGACCCGTTTGCATTTCGGCAGAAACCGCGTAGTACCCCTCGAAGATATTTGAGAATTCCACAACCCCGTTGGTATCAGTCGTTCCCTGGAAGTGATCTCCGGGATAGGATCCCTGAGTGATCTTGACCTCTGCATTTGTGGCAGGTGTTCCATCGCCCTTAAACACGCGCACACTGAGGCCGCCTTTGCCCAGGAGGGTGACGTTGGCAACGTTGACGATTCCCGCAGCAACGCTGGCGCTGGTGATCCCGAGCAAGCCATTGACGAGCTTGCTCGCCTGAAGGGTATACGAACCGGCCGGAATTTTGACCACGGTGTCGAAGAAGCCGTTAGTGTCGGTCGTCAGCACGTAATCGGGACCGAAGCTGATTTTCACTTTCACTCCGGCGCCGGCGGGCGAGCCATCCGGATTGAATACCGTGCCGGTCAACCGCCCTTCCACTTCACGCACGAGAGGAAACTGCAACACCACATTTGTCTCGTCGGTGTCGATGGAGGAGGTGCGGCCGCTTTGCGTGAGGACCACCGGATAAAAAGGCGATGCCGCCTGAAGAGTCCAGTCGCCAACCAGGAGCTGTCCGTTAAAGGCAAAGGTTCCAAGCGCGGGATCCGAGTTTCGTTCACCACGAATCACCACTCCGGGCGTGCCGTTGGCCAACGGTCCAATCCCGGTCAGCCGGAGCCGCGCGCCGATCGGCACGCCCTGCCCGTTCAAAACTGTTCCGGCAATCGTTCCTTCTCTCAAAAACCGGATATCGGCCACCACGGTTTCACCGTCAAAATTGATCCGGGCACGCGTAAAACCCCAGCTCCCGGGATTGAAGTTTGCCCCTTCCCCATTGAGATAGGGATCACCCGCTCCCGTAAAGATGGCGAAGGCTTCGCCGATCGCGGCCTGGATTTCTTCCTCCGACCCGTCCCGCAAGGTGCTGATCAAGCCGGCCGCATCGGTGTCCTGAGCCGGAGGTGCGGGCGCGCTCACCGTGTAGTCGCCCAGCGACATGTCTTCGAAACGATAGTTTCCTTGAGCGTCGGCCTTGATCCACCGAAAACCGAGCCCGAACGGAGTCGAAACTCGCGCATTCGGCATCGGGTTGCCATTGGCGTCCAGGACCCGGCCGATGATCCGGCCCGCGTTGCCAAGGCGAATGACGACAAAATTATCCGTGCCGGG
>DATEKZ010000764.1:0-3289 GCA_035277185.1 Verrucomicrobiia bacterium | reverse complement strand
GCGAACGTGGAGTGGCGCCCGACGCGCACGACGCGCCCGACGTTGGGGATGGCCTCGGGCGTCATCCCCTGGTCGAACAACACGAGGACGACGCCGTTTGAGAGAATTGGCGCGCCCTCACCCTAGCCCAGGGAGTTTCTGTCTTTCGCCGACGGGATAGTGAGGTTAGGCGAGGCGCTCGAAAGCTTCTCCTCGGGGTGTCCTGCCAACGCTTTGCCCACTCCAAGACGGACACAGGCGCAAATCTTGCAGCCGCACGATATTCGGTCGCTTCGTTCCCCCTCGGCAGCGCCCATGGCTTGTCGGCGCTGACCAGTCCAAAGGCTGTCAGCGCGAGAGGGAGGAACGGTCAAAGGGGTGCCGGGCCCATCAGGCAATTCAGGACGGCTTGTTGGACTTGCCCTTTTCCTTTTCCTTGCCTCCGCCCGCACACAGGATCGCGCCCGTCATCAACCCCACCGCGAAGAACGCAAAATACATAAGCGCAGCCGGTTGCTCAACCTGCGACGCCAACAGGGGCGGGAGATTGAAATCGACGGTCGCACGGTTATGCAAGCCCATCAACACGAGCAGGAAGAAGATTGCGGTAACGACCGCAATCTTGATCAACATCATTGCTTTCATAGGTTCTTTCTGTCTGGCCGACACTCCGGGTTGTTTGGTGGCCACGCCAACCCACCAAAAAAGCATCCCGCTTGCCATCGTGCAGGTGGCGGGCGTCGGAAGCGAAATGAGGGTCGCAAGGCCGCTTGAATCGCCGGGGCCAGGGCGTCGAGTCCATCCCGCCCGTTTCAGGCAACCAATTCGAGACAATACACGTAACAACTGAAGACACTCCGATTGAGGCCTGGCAACGACTTCCCCGGGATGCGGCTGCGATCGGGTGGCGTCATCACGCGCGGCGGACAGCGGAGGGTTGAGGAATACCCGAGTCGTCGAGGGCGTAAGCGTATGCCTCCTTCATCTCCACGTTCCCGCTATCGGTGTAAACCAACAGCCGCCGTCCGTCGGTGCGCGTCTTGACAATGCCAAACGCGGCGCGGCTGAACCCAAAGAATTCTCCGTGCTTGTTATCCTTTTTCTTGTCTGTAAGTCGTGACCAGCCCTCCATCTGAAAGAAGGCGACCAACTCGGTCACCAGGATCAGGGGTTCGGACACTCGAGACCATTTGCCCAGGGCGCCCATCAGCGTGGCCCGAGGATGGATGTATTCCTTCCGTGCGCTTTCGTCTCCGCTTGAAACCACGCTGACGATTGGAGATACGGCCTGGACGAACGCGCCGGAGAAATCGGCCGATCCATGGTGGGGCACTTTGAAGACCTCCGCCTTAAGATTGAGCCGTCCGGCGTTATGTTCCCGCGTTAGAAACCGGCTCGCCTCGTCGTTCAGATCGCCGGAGAACAAATAACTAAATCCACCATAGACGAGGCGAAACACCACCGAGTGGCCGTTAATGGTGTGGGATGCCGAGAATCCGCTCGAGTCCAGAGCTTCGCGGCTGACCGATTCGTGACCGATCCGGGGACCCTTTGGCGGTTCGCCAAAAAATCTCAGCGCAGGCTTGCCGCCAACCTTCGTCGCCAGGGGTCCCAGCACTTCGATACGGAGATTCGCCGTGTTAAGGAAATCAAACGCCGAGTGGACGCCGAACTCGAGTCGGCGGAATTCGATCGGGCTGCGATCGTTGTATGCCATGAGGGCGCTCTTCCAATCCCGAAACGGCTCGTTCATTTCCGAACCGGGCACTTGCAGCAAATCCACTTCAAGGCCGGTGATCATGAGATTCTTTCCCACCTTTTTCGTCGCGCCCAGAAGCTCGGCATCGGGTACCGTCCTGTTGGCCTTCTTGCCTGGACGCTTGACCAGCCCGTTGTGATACACCCGCCTGGGCTGGATGAAGAGCCGCTTGAGACTCTTCGGGTTCGACTCCGACTTGAAGATCTCCACAAGCCCGGCGAAGTGATCCGCGTCCCCGTGCGTCACCAGGATACAGTCGATGGCGCAAGGATTGTTCAGCGTCGTGCCGCGAAAGCGCCCGGCAAGATAGCGCGCGAACAATTGGTTGTCGCCGCCATCCACGAGGATCACCTTGCCGTCCGGTGATTCGATTACAGCGCCGTCCCCTTGCTGCACATCGACAAAATTGACCTTGAGGACCTCGTTCTCCTCCAACGGCCGAACTACTTGGGAGACCTTCAACCTGGAACTTTTCGTGGGTTGGATAAAACCGGCGGTCTTTTTCGGCGCGGCGATACCGTCGGTTCCTTCCTCGAAAAAGACGACTTCCACTTTGAGGAACTTCTCATTCTCCTCAAGCACGTTCACCTCATCACCCCAGGCAAGGCTGCGAACAAGGCCCTTTCTGCCGGTCTGTTTCCAGACATCCACGAGGTCAACGTTGACGACACATTTCTTGCTCATGCTTTTCCTTGTGTCGACGGTATCAGGCAACCGATTGACGGCCCTCGGGCTGGTTCGCCGGCTTCTCGCAAGCGCGCCGGAACGACAGCGTCTCACGCCGCCGACAGGCGTTCGGCCGGAATTTGAAAGGCCCGCGCGCGAAACAGGAAATCAACGATGTTGCCTTCGTGCGGCTGCAGCCAGTCGAGTTTGATCGTCGGAATCGCGCCGATATTCAGCCGGTCGATGTTCGTGGCGTCGATGAGCTGTCGCTCCCACGCTTTGTCGTTGGTGATCGCCGAACAAACAAGGGTCTGGCCGATTCTCTCGATCATTTCATTCTGCGGGCATTGCACGACGGTGACGTACGGGAACATGTATTCCGTATTGGCGATTTTTCGCTCCGAAGAATCGCAATGGATCACCCAGGGGCGGAGATAGGCGCACCGTTCCTTTTCGACCAGACGCGGGCCGAACTTCGCGGTCATATCTTCGACGCCGTTCTCTTTCGCCTTTTCGAGAATTGTAGCGTGAACGGCCTGGGCCTGGCCGGGCACCGTAAACGCCGCGAGCGCGGCGGCGGGATCGTCCGGTGGTTTCACATCAATCGGCCCGAGTCGTTCGGCCAATGCCTGCGCGATCTCCTTCGTGTGCCGCGACGCCCACACGCCCGAAGTGTTGATGCAACCGCGGCCGCTGTTCAGGTAAACGCCGTCCGCGATGAGATCGATGTACTTCCGCCAGTCATCCACGACGTCGTCGCCCAGCAGCACCTTGCTGAATCCCGGGCCGTGCACCTGCACGCAAGGGTTGCCTTCGTAGCGTTTCACCGTCTCGGTGCTCCCGAAAATCATCGTTCGGCGACAGCGGTTGACCACCTCGGCGCCC
>DATEKZ010000763.1:0-2207 GCA_035277185.1 Verrucomicrobiia bacterium | reverse complement strand
GGCGTCACCGTGCGCGGTCAACCGCCGGAATCTGGCTATCTCATCCCCGATCTATCGGTCGCGGATTGGGGAGGGCGCGCCTGGACCGCCCGTACATGCGGAAGTTGAAGGCTTTTCGTTCTTTTCCGCGGAGGCGACTTCGGCGCTCAACTCGAATCCACCGCCTTCGGCAATAGCAATCACACCGAGGACAGCGAGATAGATGTCGGACGGCAGACCCGAACCTTCGGAGGCAAGGACATCCTTGAGGGCGATCACCAAACCGGCGGCGTCCGAATTCGAGACAACGCCGGACAGGTATGGCGTGACATAAGGCATCACAATTCTGGTGTCCCAGGAGGCGATCGGCGCCCTCCATCCAATGCGCTCGGGGCGCCAGCCGTGAAATGTGGCCAGGTGCAACACTTTGGCGAGGGCTCGGGCGTGGATTCTCGCGCGACGCCCCGTAACAGGATTGTTGACTTGAATGAACATGCCGACGAAGAGAGCAGCACGGATGCCGTGATGCGCGATCACATAACCCTCCCTCAACGACAACCGGTTTACCGGGTTTCGGCACCCCAGCGTGCGGAGAACATCAGTCTTCGCGGCCGATTGCCCGATACTCCCGTGTTGCCCAACGTTCGGTTCAGAAGCGGACCGGGGTTCTGAACCCTTGTCGCCATTCCGCGCGTCGGACGGCCAGTTCGACCAAAGGCTCGACGTTGCTCCGACCGCCGGCGACGACGAGATGCTCCTCGTCGAGAACACCGATGCATACCTTGACATCCCGCGGAGAACGGATTTCCGCGGGCAGATAGACGGCCACAAG
Organism: Verrucomicrobiia bacterium; assembly: GCA_035277185.1. Lineage (GTDB taxonomy): Bacteria > Verrucomicrobiota > Verrucomicrobiia > Limisphaerales > AV2 > DATEKZ01. Next base: position 1,396 of record DATEKZ010000763.1, on the reverse strand, counting down.
TTGGTCGCCGTCCACCACGCCAACCAGGCGATCCCAGCCGCGCGCGGCCATGGCCTTGTCCGCCGCCTGCAGCATCGCCGCGCGATCAACGCGCCCCTTCACCCCGCCGCGTCGTTCGTAAACTCCTGCTTCCGCCCCGCGCACCGCGCGCAAGGCGTCGCGCACTTCGGGATCCAGATCGACAAATGCAATGGCGGCACGGGCAAGATTCAGCGCGAACGCGCCGACGTTGACCTCGATTTTCCTCTCCCAGTCACCGGCGGAGGATTCCATCAGGCTGTCGCGCAAGGCGCCGGCGTCGCCTTTCACTCCCAGATGCCCTGCCACGCCGGCCACGAGTAATCCGACCGACACCACCCCGGTGACGAGAACGATTCCCACAATTCCCGCAATTGCCAGAAGAGGATTGCACGGCCGGCGGCGCGACGTATCGGACGGTTTTAGTCGAGTTGTCACAGGTAAAACGGTTCGTTGCGTTCCGTATCCGGGTGGCACACATCGAAACATCCGCGGACCGAGAGACAGTTCATGGCCGTTTGAGGGAATCGCCAACCTTCTTGAGTGGTTCGATGTTGAGGCGTTCGCCGATCAGGGCGACCTTCTCGGGCTTCAAGTCACCGACGATGTTCACCAGCACGGCTTCCTTGTTGCCCGCGAGGACGGTGACGACAATGCCTTCCACCGCTTCGTCGCCACGGGTCTTGAGATAAACACCCACGTCCTCGTCCTGCTTCTGGGCCGTCACAACACGTTCCCAGCCCTTGCGATCCAACTCGGCGCGGATCGCTTTTACGCGTTTCTCGATTTCGGCGCGATTATCGTCACCGATCCCGATGACGTTAACCCGGACGAGCTGCAGGCCACGCAGCAGGTCGGCGACCTCGGGTTCGTGTTTCTCGGTCAGTCGCGCCACCATCGAAATCAGGTTGCTTCTGATGTGGACCTCGACGAATTCGCCACCAGAGGCGGAGGCAGACAGCTTTCCAAAGTCCACCCAACCGGGAGACGGGTTCTCGGCGCAAACGCCGATGTTGAGAGTTGCGACCAGAAGAGTCAGGCCAGCGGCATTGCGGATCACGTTTTTCATAGCTTTTGCGGATATTAATGGTTTCTACATCATCGCGGGTTGATGTCCCCTGCCGATGGCAATACCCGGAACAACGGCGTGAAGTTGCACCAAAACGCGGTTCGTCCGGAGGCGGGCGTAAATCTGTTTTAGACGCGTCAGGCCGTACGAATCCTGATCTTACAGGAGGCGGCGTCAGCGGATCAGCCACCAGGCCGCGAGCTGGCGGCCCGCGAAAATCCAAAGGGTAGCGGCCAGCGCGATATAAGGGCCGTACGGCAGTTTGCTCGACCATTCGCCCTTCTTCAGTGCGATCAGCGTGATGCCCAC
>DATEKZ010000762.1:0-2157 GCA_035277185.1 Verrucomicrobiia bacterium | reverse complement strand
CTCATTGCCAGACCCGCAGTTTTTTAGCAAATCGAATAAATCCATCGCGTTCCGCCAGGGCGCCATCACCGAGCAGGCGGCGAGCGCGTTGCTTCTCCCTCTCCTCCTCGAACGAGGAGAGGGCTGGGTGAGGAGTCGAATTCCACCAGGAACTGCGTCAGGCCTTTCGGCCGTGATCACGCCTCCTGCCCATCTGCCCACAGGGCGGAGGGCCAGGCGACTCCTTCACCCCTCACCCAAACCCTCTCCCAGTTGAGGGGAGAGGGAAGCGGCCGGCTGTCCGGGCGGCTGCAAGACTTTCACGCGCGCCGTTCTTTCGGCTCGACGCATGGCGAACGCCCTTGGTTTCATCCCGCCGTGCCTGGAAGCAAATCACTCCTCAAATACTGGCTGCCGGTTCTGGTTTGGATGGCGTTGATCTTTTGGGCCTCAACCGATTTGATGTCCAGCCAACGTACCTCCCGCATCATCGGTCCCTTGCTCCGCTGGTTCAATCCGGACCTTTCGGAGGAAACCATCCGGCACGTCCAGTTGGTCGTGCGCAAGACCGCGCACCTCACCGAGTATGCGATCCTGGCGCTGCTCCTGTGGCGGGCGATCCGAAAGCCGAAAAAAGAGGATGGACGCCCGTGGTCATGGCGCGAAGCCGCGCTCGCCATCGCGGTGGCGGGGGCATACGCTATGACGGACGAATTGCACCAGCACTTTGTTGCCTCCCGCTATGGCTCGGCCTGGGACGTTCTCCTCGACACTCTCGGCGCGGCGGCGGGAATGTTTGTCCTCTGGGCCTTAGGGCGCTGGCGAAGGCTTTGGTGAGGTTATGAGACGCCCACTTCTGATAGTGGCGTTGACATACGTTGGCGGCGTTGCCACGGCAAATTTCCTCGAAGTCCGGCTTGTGTTGCTTTTCGGACTGTCGCTCCTGCTCGCGTTCGCCACTCTCGCCCGGCCGCGGCTCCGGCCCTTTTTGCTTTGGCCGCTCGTTTTTTTTGCCGGCTGGACCCATCTGACGTCGCGCACGGCCGTGCTTTCTCCGCACGACCTTCGACGCCTGGTCGGGGAACGGATCGAATACGTCACTCTATGCGGAACTTTGCTGGAGACTCCGGTTCAACGGCTGTACGAGAGAGGTGAGAAGGAGGTGTGGCGGTCACTCGCCCGGATGCGCGTGACTGAACTGCGCCGGGGAACAAACCGCCTCCCGGTGTTTGGCAGTGTGGCCGCGAGCACGCCCAGCCTGCTCGACGCCGGTTTCTTCAAAGGACAAACCGTTGAAGTGACCGGCGTCATCCGTCCTCCCAATGGACCGGTGGCCGACGGATTATTCAACTACCGCGCCTATCTGGCGCGCCACGGCATCCATCACCAGCTTGACGTGGAATCGACCAACGACTGGCAGATGGTCTCCAACCCGAACGGCCCGCGCCGCCCGCCTCTGTCGGACCGCTTTCGTGACTGGGCCCAGCGGACACTGGCGCGCGGCCTGCCTTCGGAGGATGAATCGCTGCGTCTGGTCTGGGCGATGGCGTTGGGCTGGAAGACGGCGCTGACGGATGAAGTTTCCGAGCCGTTTATGCGGTCAGGAACCATGCACATCTTTGCCATCAGCGGGCTGCATATCGCGTTGATCGCCGGAATTCTGGTCAATCTCCTGCGCGTGGCCCGGATTCCACGCGCGGCCTGCGGGCTCGTCGTCATTCCCTTGCTCTGGTTCTATACCGCCGCGACCGGCTGGCAGCCTTCCGCGATTCGTTCGACGATCATGATGAGCATCGTCATCGGCGGGTGGGCGCTCAGACGGCCGATCGATCTGTTGAACTCGCTGGCCGGGGCGGCCCTCATTATTCTCATTTGGGACCCGCAACAGTTGTTTCAAGCGGGCTTTCAGCTTTCCTTCTTCGTCGTTCTGAGCATCGCGTTGCTGCTGCCGCCGATTGAGAACGTCCGCCAACGGCTGCTGCAATCCGATCCGCTGCTGCCGCCTGAACTTCGTCCGCGGTGGCAAAGATGCCTTGATGCTCCACTTCGTTTTGTGACGACCAGTTTTGCCACGTCGCTCGCGGCGTGGCTCGGATCACTGCCGCTCGTGGCGTACTATTTCCACCTGCTCACCCCGGTCAGCCTCGTCGCCAATGTGATCATCGTGCCCATCAGCGG
>DATEKZ010000761.1:0-6251 GCA_035277185.1 Verrucomicrobiia bacterium | reverse complement strand
AGTCTTTCGATCTGTCGCGGCAGTTCCAACCGGTAAACCCAGCCGTCGGTGAACAATTTGGCGCCGATGACCGGCGGCTCGTTGCTGGCCATGGAGGAACTGATGCCCACGTAAATCCGGCCGCGCCAAAAATCGGCCAGACCCATTTCCCGCAACAGGACCTGCTTGATCCGCTCGCAGGAGACGGCCAGTGTGTTAGGGTCCAGCTCGACCAGCGGCGGATTGGTGGCTGAAACATTCACCTGCAAGGGGGCCAGGAGAGAACCGGCAACGACGAACTGGCCGGAGCTGCTCCGGACCGTGCGCTGCGGGTCACCCGAAGGCGCCGCCAAAGCCACGAACGCGATCCCACACGCTGAAATGATCGCGAGCGTTTTCATTGACTGCTCTGTGGCACGGAACCTTTTTGCAACCACCGCAGGGCGGCGCGTGCCATCCTCACTTGCCCTCCGGCTTCGCCTTTGGCGTTTTGGTTTCGGATTTGGCCACGGGCTTGGTTTCGGCCTTCGCACCGGCCGGCTTGCCGTCGCCGCTCGCAGCCGGTGTCGCGGCTGTCGTTTCCTTCTTGGCGGCTTCCTTGTAGCTGTCGCTGCGGTAGTCGGTGATATAAAAGCCGCTCCCTTTGAAAATGAGGCCAGCGCCAGCGGTAATGGCGCGTCTGACTTTGCCTTTGCCCCAGCGCTTCATCCGGCACTTGTCCTTCGGACAAACGGCCAGCGGTTTGTCGGCAATCGACTGGAAGAAATCAAATTGATGATCGCACTTTGAACAGACGTATTCGTAGGTCGGCATAGATCAGATTGCAAAATCCAAATGTACGGGCGGATTCTGCCGGGTTGTTGCGGGAAATTCAATCCCCGTGCGTAATTCATCCGCCTATGCAACTCATCGTCCGCGCCGGCTGGACGAATCCCGGCTCGCCGATGTGATGACGTTCCTCCTTTTGCCAGACAATGTCCTGAAGTTCCCGCTCGATCTCATCGTCGCCGGCTCCTCCGCGAAGCAACGGTCTCAAGTCGTGTTCGGTCAGGCTGAACAGGCACGTGCGGATCTTGCCGTCGGCGGTGAGGCGAAGCCGGTTGCAATGCCCGCAAAACGGTTCGCTCACCGGCGCAATGATCCCGATCTCGCCGCGGCCGTCGGGGAAGGACCAGCGCCGGGCGGTTTCGGAGAGGTTCGAGCGCCGGACAGGTTGTAAATCAAAACGCGCCTGAAGCCGCTGAAGGATATCGCGTCCCGGCACGACGTGTTCCTTCTGCCAGGCCCGGCCGGAGTCCAGCGGCATGAACTCGATGAAGCGGAAACTGAGGTCCCGGTCGCGCGCGAATTCGGCCAGGTCCTCGATCTCGTGATCGTTTAATCCGCGGATGATCACGGCGTTGACTTTCACCGGATGAAGGCCGATGTCTTTCGCGAGTTCGATCCCGGCGAGCACTTCGCGCAACCCATCGCGTCCGGCGATTTTCTTGAAATTGTCGGAATCGAGAGAATCGAGGCTGAAACTGACGCGGTGAAGTCCCGCCTCCCGCAGCAATCGTCCCTTCTGTGGAAAGAGAAAGCCGTTGGTCGTCATCGCCAGATCGGTCACGCCCGGAATCCCTGCCAGCTTGCCGATGAGCACCTCAAGACCGTGACGCAACAGCGGTTCGCCGCCGGTCACGCGGATTTTTTGAATGCCCCGTCCGACGGCGAGCCGCACGACGCGCTCGATCTCCTCGAAGGTGAGCAGATGCGAACGGGGCTTCCATTCTCGTGCGATCGGCGTGGGCGGAGCCGGATTGTTGATCGCGTCGAATTTCGTGCGGTAGAAGTCGGCGGCCTCCTCGGTTTCCGGCAGGCAATAAAGGCAGCGAAAATTGCAGCGGTCCGTCACACTGACCCGCAGGTCGCGCATGACACGGCCGTACGAGTCAGGGAGAAGGTTCGACCGGGTCATTTCGGCGGGGCCGAGTTGGCGGGCGCGTTGGTCTCTGGTTTGACGACGCTGGCGCCTCCGTCCTGCCGGATTTCGACGTTCAGATCGAAGTTCGTCTGGCCGGGGGCGGCGGCGAGTCCTTTTTGCAGTTTTTCAGCGCCCTTTTCGGAGCCGTAAAGGCCGCGACGGATCCATTCCAGGCGGCGGGCGATGGAGAGTTCATCCTTGATTTTGCGGACCTGGTCCCGGAGGACGGCAAGGTCGTTGAACTGGCGTTCGAGTTCGGCCTTTTCCGCCTGCAATCGCCTCAGTTCTTTCGTCAGGAACTCACGATCGCCTTCAGACGCCTCCAGTTTCTTTTGGGTGTCGGAGATCTGAGTTTCCAGACCGGAGATGGCGGTGTTCAGATCGCCCATTTTCTTCGTCATTTCGTCGTTCTGGCCTTCGAGCTCGGTGATTTTAGCGTCCCGTTTGGCAATCTCCTGTTTGGCGGATTCGGCGGCGGCCTGGGCATCGGCCTCGGTTCGTGCCAGCGTGGTCGAGGTGACGGCCAGTTTGTTGGAAAGTGTTTCAGTTTCGACGGTGCGAACGGCGAGGTTGGTTTCGAGAGTGATATTGACCTTGAGCTGCTCGTTCAGCTTGGCCTGGGTCTGCACAACGTCGTTGGACAGCTGCGTGATACGCGCCTCCGAAGCCTGCTCCTCTTGAACGGCCTTGCTGTGGCGAATCAACAACCCGACACCGAACCCGACGCACAGGATCGCCAATACGATGATACCAGTTTTGCCTTTCATGGAATAAACGATGCGCGGAGAGGGTGGATTTGGCAAGCCCCCATCTAATGGGTAGTGGTACTACCCATCTACAGCTTGAATTACAGCCGCAGTGGCCTAGAGTCTGACCATGGAATTGCCGCGCGAGGTTCCGGTAATGACGCTCCCCAATGCGATCCTGTTTCCGCAAGCCATGCTGCCGCTCTATATTTTCGAGCCTCGATACCGGCAGATGCTGGCCGACGCCTTGAACACACACCGGATGTTTTCCGTCGCCATGCAAAAACCGGGGCGCGCTCGCGAAACGCCCTGCGGCGTGGCGGGCCTGGGTCTGATCCGCGCCTCGGTCGGACGTAAAGACGGCACGTCGAACCTCATCCTGCAGGGCCTCGTCCGCGTGGAACTGACACAGGCGATCCGCTACAAGCCTTATCGCGTCCATCGCATCCGGCCGCTGCAGTCCACCGCCACCGACAGCGTGGCCGTGGACGCGCTGACGGCAAAGGTATTGGAACTCGTTTCCGAGCGCCTGGAACAGGGATTCGAGCTGCCCTTTCACGTGTTGAAGAAGCTGGGACAGATGGAGGGCATGGAGGACCTGCCGCCCGATTTTGCGCTCAAGCAGGGAATCGATATTCTGGCCAAACTCAACGATCCGGAGCAGATCGCCGATCTGGTGTCGTGCACGCTCCTGACCTCGCCGCTCGAACGGCAGCTTTTGTTGGAGACCACCGATCTGGAGACGCGTCTCAAACATTTGATCCATTTCCTCCTCGCGGAGATTCGACGGCAGAAAAAAAAGAAAAAAACATGAGCGCCCCTCCTTCCTCCGACGATCCGCGGGCTGAAGCCAGCCCCGAACAAATCATGTCCGCGCTGTTCGCCAACCTGGTCGTGCAACAGACCAACATGGCGTTGATGTTGCTGGGAAGAATGCCGCACCCGGAAACCGGGGAAACCGTGCAGGACATCGAAAGCGCGAAGATGTTCATCGACCAGTTGGAGATGATCGAGTTCAAGACGCGGGGCAATCTCGACGCGCGCGAGGACAAACTATTGCAGCAAAGCCTGACCGCCTTGCGCATGGCCTTTGTGGAAGCCGTCGATACTCAGGGAACCGAACAACCGAAGGCAACTCCGTCAGGCGAAGCGGCGCAGGCTTCGGCTTCCGGAAAGGCCGGCAACCCAGACCAGGCTGGCCCTCCCGCGGCTGAAGAGGAGTCGCGGAAGAAATTCACAAAGAAGTATTGAGGGACTCCACTCACTCCCCTTCACTCTCCTCGATCAGCTTCCGGTACGTCCGACGGGCGTGTTCGTAATCCTGTTTCGCCCCCTCCAGTTCGTCCGCCTTGATAAAGCGCTCCTTTTGCGACCAGCATTGGTCCACGCCCTTCAAACACCACTCGGCGCTCCGCTTCGAGGCGCGAACCGGTTTGTCGCCGACAAGGACGAAGATCGGGTTTGTGTGTGACGAGGGCAGGATGCGCACCGCCACCCAACTGCTCCGCTCGATCTTCACGTCAAACGTCAGGTCGCGCATCGTGCCGTCGGCAACGATATTTTGCTTCGCCACCGGGTGGCCGTTGACGAGCACTTCGACCGGGACTTCGCGAGTCTCACCGATGCGGGCGCGTTCGACGTCCCAATACGGTTTCTCTGCGTAACGGCGCTTCTGGATCCCCGGATTGGGTGTTTCGTTCAATCGCGCGGCAGCCTTTATTTTCACCTGCGCGTTGCCGGCCTGCGCCAGCTTCAGTTCGCTGCCGTTCTCGCCCATCGCCACGTTGTTGACTTTGAACTCCAGCAAATGGCTCTTGCCGTCGCCGACGTAATTGCGTCCCAGGCGAATGCCCTCGCACCAATCCGCATAATTCAATTTGCCGTCCAGTTTCACGTAAGAGCGCCCCAGGCCGACGCGTTCGCCGTAGATACACGGAAAATCCGTTTCCCCGCTGATCCGCGTGCGAAAGCCGACGTTGAGGGTGTGATACCAGATGTTCAGCTCCCACACGTAAGGCGTATCGACCGTGGAAATGAAGTCCACAGCGCGAACGGGTTTGCCGTCCGGGCCGGGCACTTCATGCGTTACGTCCACGATGAATTCGTTGGCGCCGATGCCGTTGAACGGGGGGACGATGTAGTTCGGGAGTTCATTGCTCTGCACTTCCAGGCCCCAACCGGAATGGGCGGGGCCGACGACCGCACCCTGCTTTCTCGCCCAGCGCAGCGTGTTCAGGCAGAGGGTCGGCCAATGATGCTTCGAGTCGCCGCCCGGATACATCTGTTCCTTGAGCTGGAGGAGGCAGAGATGACCGGATTGGTGCGAACCAAAGCCGGAAACCTCCACGTCGTAGTGAAGCAGGTAAGGATGCTGCGAGACTTTATCGTCCTTTCCGGTGAAAAACTGTTTCTGATAATCGAAGCACGGACCCCAGGTGAGATTGCAACCGACCTTCAGGTCTTCGCCGAGGCAATGCCGCATCATGTCGGGCGCATGAACGCCCTCGGTCGGTTTCGTATAATGCGCGCAACCGGCCGCGTGGATGTGATGATCGCCGGACCACCAGCCAAGCTTTGAAGGATCCACCCATCGCTCGAGTTTGAACTCCCACGTCTCCTTCTTTCCGTTCACTTTGAATTTCGCCGTCTTCGTCAGGTATTCCGGGCCGCGCGCGTATTCGACGGTGTATTCGCCGGCCGGCAGTTTTTCCTTCTCGCCATCGGCTCGATAGACCTGCGGATGAAACGCGAAGTCCGGCGCCAGACGCTTGGCCTGCGAAGGATGGATCAGGCCGGCCTTGTCGCGGATGGTGAACGTGGCGGTCGTGGGTTTGCCGTTTTCATCGCTGACGCGGAATGTGACTTCGCCGGCGGGCAATGAATCGAACAGCAAGTCCACTTCGTTGCGATGCCCGATGTCCTGGGTTCCCTGGCCGACATTGAAGGCAAACCTGGCTTCGCGTTTGCCGGCGTCCCGGCTGTAAAGCTGGATGATCCGATACTCCAGGGGCAGACCGCTGAGTTCCTTGCGCAGAGGCTGACTGTTGAAGCTTTCCAATCCGAGCCAAAGGTCCCGCTGCTCTCCCAGTGGCGTCTTCTCCCATTCGCGGCGGAACACCGCCCCGGCGCTGGGGCTGTCGGCCCGCAACTCAGCCGTCACGCCCGCCTCGTTATGCACTTTGACCAGGAACTGTCGCCAGCCCTTCTCGACCAGCTCGGCTTTGGCCGGGCCTTGTGCGACTTTCACGCGCGACTCAGGGTTGATGTTCACACCGAGCAGGCAGTACCTGTCGAGGACACGTTGGATGGCCTCGCTGCCTTTGTCGGCATCGGTCTGCTTGAACGCCGCTTCGAGGGCTTGCTTGTCCGCCGCGGAAAGCGGCACGCCCAGATAATCGGTTGCTTCGACGACCCGTTTGGTCTGGGCGATCAAAGGTTGCAGTTCGACGTCGCGGACGATGGGCAACTCCGCGGCGCTGAGGGTCAGGATAATTCCGTGAGCGACGCCGATCAGCGTCAGCGACCAAAGAGTTCTTCGACTAAACATCGTGGGCCTCACTTTC
>DATEKZ010000760.1:0-4531 GCA_035277185.1 Verrucomicrobiia bacterium | reverse complement strand
TCTTTGATTCACTGAAAGATATTCGTTAGCGAAGGCATCTGCGTGGTCTTCGATGGCCTTATCAAAAGAGTTACGAATCACATTTCTTCCGGCAAATCAATAATTCTCCAACTGTCTCAAGGGTTCGTCTTTCGGTTGTCTTTCTGTTTGCGTCCGGTTGCGGTCGCCTTCAAATTGTCCCTTCATGGCGGCCCTCCCGGCGTCGTGGAAGCTGATGCGAAGCTGATTAAACGTGAAATCGAAACTGAAAGATCCGGTCGAGCCGCTCGATGCCGCTGAAAAGTCCGCGCCGAAAAAGCCCGCCGACGTTGACCGAAAGAAATGGCTGGAGTCGTTGGAATATGTGGTGACCCAGGTCTTGAGGACGCAAAGCTCCGATCAGGCGCCTTTCTTCCTCGACAACCTCGTGGATCGCCTGCGCGCTTCCGGCATCAAGGCGCCTTACCCGGTCAGCACGCCTTACATCAACACGATCCCGGTCGAGGAACAGCCGGAATTTCCCGGCGATTGGCAGACCGAAGTCCGCATCAAGAGCTACATCCGCTGGAATGCGATGGCGATGGTGGTCAACGCCAATCGCAAGCACAGCGGCCTGGGCGGACACATCTCGACGTACGCCTCGCTCGCGACGCTTTACGAAGTCGGCTACAACCACTTCTTTTACGGCGGCGACAGCGACCGGCCGGCGGATTTGATTTTCTTCCAGGGCCACGCGACGCCGGGCAACTACGCGCGCGCGTTTCTCGAACGGCGGTTTGACGAACGTCATCTGCACAATTTTCGCCAGGAACTTTCCGAGGGCAGCGGGCTGTCGTCGTATCCGCATCCGTATTTAATGCCGGATTTCTGGCAATTCCCGACCGTTTCGATGGGGCTAGGTCCGATCATCTCGATCTATCAGGCGCGGTTGAACCGTTACCTGCAAGCGCGCGGCCTCGTCAACTGGTCTCAGGAACCGAAGGTCTGGGCGTTCGTCGGTGACGGTGAATCCGACGAACCGGAATCGCTCGGCGCGTTGACCCTCGCGTCCCGCGAGAACCTCGACAACCTCATCTGGGTCGTCAATTGCAACCTCCAAAGGCTCGACGGCCCGGTGCGCGGCAACGGCAAGGTCATCCAGGAACTCGAAGCCGCCTTTCGCGGCGCCGGCTGGAACGTGATCAAAGTCATCTGGGGTTCCGATTGGGACGATTTGCTTGCCAAAGACACCAGGGGCCTTTTGCTCAGGCGCATGGAGGAATGCGTCGATGGCGATTATCAGAAGTACTCGGTCGAGCCGGGCAGCTACACCCGCAAACATTTCTTTGGAAAATATCCCGGGCTGCTGGCGATGGTGAATCATCTGACCGACGACCAGATTCGCAAACTCCTGCGCGGCGGCCACGACACGCGCAAGGTGTATGCCGCTTACAAGGCGGCGATCGAACACAAGGGCCGGCCCACGGTCATTCTGGCCAAAACCGTCAAGGGCTACGGACTCGGTGAAGCCGGTGAGGGCCGCAACATTTCGCATCAACAGAAGAAGCTGAACGAAAAAGAACTCCGCGAGTTTCGCGCGCGGTTCAATATTCCGATCAGCGACGAGGAGATCGTCGATACTCCGTTCTATCGTCCGCCGCTCGACAGTCCGGAGATGAAGTATTTGCTCGAACGCCGCAAAGCACTCGGCGGTTTTCTTCCCCGGCGCAAGGTCGAAGCCGCGCCGCTCAAGGTCCCGCCGCTTTCCGGTTTCGCCGAGTTTCTCAAAGGCTCCGGCCGCACCGAAGCGTCCACCACGATGGCCTTCGTCCGGTTACTGGGCCATTTGCTCCGCAACAAAGAGATCGGCAAACGCATCGTGCCGATCATTCCCGACGAGGCGCGCACCTTCGGCCTGGACGCGCTGTTCCGCGAGATCGGCATTTATTCGCACAAAGGCCAGCTCTACGATCCGGTGGACAGCAAATCGCTCCTTTACTACCACGAGACGAAGGACGGACAGATTCTCGAGGAAGGGATCACGGAAGCCGGTTCAATGTCATCGTTCATTGCCGCAGGCACGGCTTACGCCAGCCACGCGGTCAACATGATTCCATTCTTCATCTACTATTCGATGTTCGGCTTCCAGCGGATTGGCGATTTGATGTGGCTGGCGGGAGACATCAAGGCCAGGGGATTTCTGCTCGGCGCCACCGCCGGGCGCACTACCCTCAACGGCGAGGGGCTGCAACATGAAGACGGCCACAGCCTGCTGCTGGCCAGCACGATTCCGACTCTATTGACCTACGACCCGGCATTCGCCTTTGAAATCGCCGTCATCATTCAGGATGGCATGCGCCGGATGTATCAGGACGGCGAGGATGTCTTTTATTACCTGACGCTTTACAACGAGAACTACGCCATGCCGCCGATGCCGGAGGGCGTCGAGCAGGGAATCCTCAAGGGGCTTTACAAATTCAAGCCGGGTTCCGGCGGCAAGAAGCACACGGCCCACATCTTCGGCAGCGGCCCGATCATCCGCTCTGCGCTTAAAGCCCAGGAAATCCTTGCCGAACGCTACAACGTGTCCGCGGATGTCTGGAGTGCGACGAATTACAAGCAACTCCGCTCGGACGCGTTGCGCGCCGCCCGTTGGAACATGCTCCACCCAACCGACCCGCCGCAGAAGTCCTACGTCGAAGCGTTGCTCGAGAAGGAAAAAGGCGTGTTCGTCGCGGTTTCGGACTTCATGAAGATTGTGCCGGAGCAAATCGCGCCGTGGGTGCCAGGCGGATTGACGACTCTGGGCACGGACGGCTTTGGCCGCAGCGACACCCGCGAGAATCTGCGCCGCTTTTTTGAGGTGGACGCGGAATGCACCGTGATCGCCACGCTCTATGCCCTGGCTCAGAAGGGAAACATCCCCCGCGAGACCGTGGCCAAGGCGATCAAGGACCTGAAGGTGGATCCGGAGAAGGCCTTTCCGCAGATCGTTTGAGCGGACTGTTTTTTTCTTGGTGACACCCTCGGTACACTCTCTTAGCGTCTCCGTTCCTTAGTGCGGCACTTACAGAACCCTTATGGACGTTAAGCTTCCAAAGTTGGGCGAAGGCGCTGATTCCGGCGTCGTCGTCAGTATTCTCGTCAAAGAAGGCGACGATATCAAAGAAGGCCAGGCCATCATCGAACTGGAAAACGAGAAGGCCGTCGCCTCGATTCCCGCCACCGCCAGCGGCAAAGTGACCAAACTCCGCGTCAAGGAAGGCGACAAGGTTTCCGTCGGGCAGGTGTTGTTGACCCTCGGAAGTGAACGTGCCGCGCCCGCCGCTTCACCGAAGGATGAACCGTCAACGGAGGCACCCAAATCGCAGCGCAAGAAGTCGAAATCGGTCGAGGCCGGTGACGAGGACGAGGACGGGAAGGAGGAAGAGGAGGAGAAGAAGAAGGACGAAGAGGACGAGCGCGAGTCTGAAGCTCCCCCGAAATCCGGACCCGAGGTTATGGCGGCGCCGTCCATCCGCAAGCTGGCGCGCGAATTGGGCATTGATTTGACGCGCGTTCGCGGCAGTGAACGCGGCGGGCGCATTGTGATGGCCGATCTGCGAGCCTGGATTCAACGGCTGCAAAAACCGGCCTCGCAACCCAAAGGGCCGGCAACATCGGCAAAGGCTAAAATCGCTCCCGCGGAAGCCATCGATTTTTCCAAGTGGGGCGCGATCTCCAGGAAGCCGTTGCCGCAACTCCGCAAAGTCATCGGCCAGCGAATGAGCGAGAGCTGGACCAACGTGCCGCGCGTCACGCAGTTCGACGAGGCTGACATCACGGCATTGATGGAGCTGCGCAAAAAGCATCAGGCGGCCTACGAGGCAAAAGGCGCGCGGCTGACACTGACCCCTCTCGTGCTCAAGGCGGCAGTAGCGACGCTGAAAAAGCATCCGATTTTCAACGCCAGCCTCGATGAAGCGGCCGGGGAGATCGTCTTGAAAGAGTATTATCATCTCGGCGTCGCGGTCGATACGGACGCCGGACTGCTCGTCCCTGTAATTCGCGACGTGGACAAGAAGGGTCTGCTCGATCTTGCCAAAGAGGTCGAAGAACTGGCGGCGAAGGCGCGCGAGCGGAAGCTTTCACTGGAGGAAATGAAGGGGGGCACGTTCACCATTTCGAACCAGGGCGGCATTGGCGGCGCGCATTTCACGCCGATTGTGAACCTGCCCGAGGTGGCGATCCTGGGACTCGGTCGGGGCGCGTTGAAGCCGGTCGTGAAAGACAAGCAGATCGCGCAACGCCTGATGCTGCCCCTGGCGATTTCCTACGATCATCGCGTCATTGACGGCGGCGTGGCCGCGCGGTTTACGGTGGATCTGGTGCGAGCCCTCGAAGAGTTCAGGGAAGAAGACGTGGCAATCAAATCGTAATCGTCCTCGTCCTCGTCCTCGAAAACTTATGAATGAATCGTCGACCAGCAAAAATCCGGCGTGGATTCCAATTAAACCTGTGTTGTCATCTCCTCCAATGTTCGATCACGAAAAGCTTGATGTTTATCAACTGGAACTCCAATTCATCGCATGGG